>NZ_CAXTBY010000015.1:0-43498 GCF_964242245.1 uncultured Methylobacterium sp.
CCGAGGCGCGGCGGCGCGGCAAGCTGATCCACGCCCTGCTGGAGCACCTGCCGCGGCTCGAGCCGGAGGCGCGCGCGCGGGCGGCGGCGGCCTTCGTACGGGCCCGGGCGCCGGCCTTCCCGGAGGCCAAGCGCCGGGCGATCGTGCAGGCGGCCCTCGACCTCCTCGCCGTGCCCGGCCTCGCGCCGCTGTTCGCCCGCGACGCCCGGGCGGAGGTCAGCCTGTCGGGGCGGGTCGCCGTCGGCGGGATCGAGCGCCCGGTCTTCGGCCGCGTCGACCGCTTGGCCGTCACCGCCGACACGGTCTGGCTCGCCGACTTCAAGACCGGCCGCCCGCCGGCCGAGGGCGCCCCCCCGCCGGGACCCGAGACCGCGCAGGTCGCCCTCTACGCGCGCCTGCTCGGGCGGATCTATCCCGGGCACCGCGTGCGGCCGATGCTGGTCTGGACCTCCGGCCCGGTGATCCGGACCCTGAGCGAGGCGGAGGTCGCCGACGCGCTCGCCGGCCTGGAGTTGTCGTGAGCGACGCGCCGGTCGGGCTTGCTCGACTGTGGGACACGAACCGGGAGATCCGGCCGATCCTGCTGCGATGCAAGCTCGCGGCGGACTATCCGCGCGCGGCCGACAACAAGCTCGCCGCCATGCAGCGGGTGCTGTCGTGGGCGCGCGACCGTGGGATCACCGGCCACAGATCGCCAGCGTTCACAAGATCCTGGAGGCCTATCTCGCTCGCACCCGCGACCTGGCGCGCAGCGGGATCGTGAAGCTCAATTCGCACCGGAGGAACATCGGCTGAGCAGGTTTTGTAAACCGTCGTCCGAGACACGATCTCTTCAGCCGAACAAAAGTCGAAATTTTCAATGAAATTAGACTGGTGCGGCCAAGAGGACTCGAACCTCCACCCCTTGCAGGACTAGCACCTCAAGCTAGCGCGTCTACCAATTCCGCCATGGCCGCATCGGCACCCGTCGGGTCCCGCTCGCTCGCCGCGATCCGGTGCCGCGTTGGCGGCCGGCGTCTCGGGACGGCGGCGCTGCGGATACCAGATCGATCCGGTTCCCACAAGCGCCGCATCGCGGACGTCAGGCGGGATCGAGACGCTCCAGGAACGGTACGGCGCCGTCGCCGATGGTGACGCCGGGGGCGCGGATCGCCTCCGCCTTGCGGATCAGTTCGGTCACCTCGATCGAGATGCGGTTGCCGGTCACGACGATCTGGCCGCGGGCGACCGGATGGTCGTTGGCGAGGATCTCGACCATGTCGGTCTCGGTCGCTTCGAGCTCGATCACCGCGCCGCGGCCCATCCGCAGCAGCATGTGCAGCGGCATGTGGCTGCGTCCGAGCACCACCGTGAGATCGACCTTGAGGTCCTCCAGAACCGCCACGCGCCGCAGACCTCCCCCCGACCATCACCTTGCCACCGGCGCGGGCCGGTGGGAGGAGAGCATCGGCACAGGATGGTGAAGCCTTGGTAAACGAGACGCCGCGCCTCGCAGCCTTGCCCGAGGCCTTCCTGCCGCGGGCCGGCTCCCCGCTGGTGGCGTGGCGGATCAGCGACGAACCGGTGGCCTACGCGGCCGCGCTCGCCTGGATGGAGGCGCGGGCGGAGCGGATCGGGCGGGGGCAGGCGCCCGAGTGCGTCTGGCTGCTGGAGCACCCGGCCCTCTACAGCGCCGGCACCTCGGCGCGGGACGCCGACCTCGTCGCGCCGGCACGGTTTCCGGTCTACCGGACGGGGCGGGGCGGCCAGTACACCTATCACGGGCCCGGGCAACGGGTCGCCTACGTGATGCTGGACCTCAACCGCCGCCGCGCGGATCTGCGCGCCTACGTGGCCGCGCTGGAAGCCTGGATCATCGCGACGCTCGCGGCCTTCAACGTCGTGGCCGAGCGCCGCGAGGACCGCGTCGGCGTCTGGGTGCGCCGGCCGGAGAAGGGTCTGGTGAACGGGCGGGCTGCGGAGGACAAGATCGCCGCGATCGGCATCCGCGTTCGGCGCTGGGTGAGCTTCCACGGGATCAGCCTCAACGTCGATCCCGACCTGTCGCACTTCTCCGGCATCGTGCCCTGCGGCATTCGCGGACACGGGGTGACGAGCCTAGCCGACCTCGGCCGGCTGGTGAGCCCGGAGGAGGTCGACATGCAGCTTCGCGCCGCCTTCACGCCGATCTTCGGGACGGCAACGGACGAACCCTGACCGGTCCGGCGCATGCCGGCGCAGATCCGGGAACCGGTCAGCCGGATGTCGTCGATGTCAACCTGGAACTGATCCAGCACCCGGGCCATCTCCGGAAGGCCGGCATCCGATTGCCGTCCGGGCGGCGACCATCATCGGCCCGGCAAGTCCCGTCACGCCGGATGTCGGGGCGGGGTCGAAGGCCCGGATGCGGGAGCGGCGCTGACTCACGACGAACCGGGCTCGGCGGCCCTGGAAGGAGCCCGCGATCCGGCGGGGAGGCGCGCTTCCAGGCGGCCGAGCGTCCGCCCGAACACGCCGGGATCCCGCAGGGCGCGCGCCGCGACGAGACCGCCCTGGATGGCGGTGACGACCTCCTCCGCGAGGTCCCCCGCCAGCCCCGCCTCGGTCCCGGCCCGGCGCAGGGCCTCGGCGAGCGCGTCGCGCCACGCCGCGAAGTAGGCGTTGATCCGCTCGGCGAACCGGTCCTGCGCGTCGCCCAGCGCCAGCACGCCCACGAGGCACAGGCGGCGGCCGGAGCGGAAGTAGGCGTCGGTGGTGCGGAACATCGCGCCGATGGCCGCCGACGGGTCGGCGTCCTCTCGGAGCGGCCGGAACATGTTGGCCTCGAACCAAGCGTCGATCTCGTCGAGGACGCTGGCGGCCATCTCCGCCTTACCGCCGGGGAAGAAGTGGTAGAGGCTGCCCTTGCCCAGACCCGTCCGCCCGGCGATCACCGCGAGGCTGGCGCCCGCGAACCCGTGCTCCCGGAACACCTCCGCGAGGAGCGGGAGCACGTCCGAGCGTTCGCTGACGGTCTTCGGCATCGTCCTCCCGCTTACAGGTCGAGGTCGGACAGGCTCGGGTGGTCGGCCGGGCGCGGTCCGGAGCGGTCCCAGTGGAACTTGCGCTCGCTCTCCGATATCGGCAGGTCGTTGATGCTGGCGTGGCGGACGCGCATCAGGCCGTGCGCGTCGAACTCCCAGTTCTCGTTGCCGTAGGCGCGGTACCAAGCCCCGGCCTCGTCGTGGAACTCGTAGGCGAAGCGGACGGCGATGCGGTCGTCGGTGAAGGCCCAGAGTTCCTTGATCAGGCGGTACTCCTGCTCCTGCTGCCACTTGCGCGTGAGGAACGCGACGATCGCGGGGCGGCCCTGGAAGATGTCCGACCGGTTCCGCCAGCGGCTGTCGGCGGTGTAGGCGAGCGACACCTTCTCCGGGTTGCCGCCGTTCCAGCCATCCTCGGCGGCGCGGACCTTCTGGATGGCGCCCTCGCGGGTGAAGGGGGGAAGCGGCGGGCGGGCCTCGACCATGGGAGCCTCCTGATCTCTGCGTCTTTCTGTACCAAGCGGTACAGATAATACCGATCGGTACAGCGGGACGCTCGGCGCGTCAAACGCTGGGTGTCGTCCTGACGCCGTCCGGAGGTGCGATGCGGAAAGCCTGCGTCGCGCGAGCGCGTGCGATCCGTAGAGCGGCCCACTGCCGCGAGGCTCGACGCCACGCGGCGGCTCTTGGAGCCGCCACGAGCGCGCGTGCGAGCGGTACACCTGAGGAGCACGCGGCCTCGCGAGATGATCGGGCACGGGCGAATCGCAGGTGCCCTAGAAATCCGCGTGCAGCCGGGTGCCGAAGACGTTCACCGGCCCTCGGTCGCGGTTGTAGGCGGGGTTCTGCACGAACTGGTAGTCGAAGGACAGGGTCACGGACTTCGTGAGGCCCAACGCGTAGTAGGCCTCCAGGGCGCGCTCGGGCGCGTAGGTCAGGCGGCCGTCGCCGATCAGCAGGCCGAGGCCGCCGGCGGCGAAGAAGGCGCGGTGGGCGGGCGTCAGGCCGTTCGCGGTCGCGCCGAGGCCCACGGTGTCGCCCGGCCGGTCCCACGCGGTTCCTTTCAGCGAGATGCCGCCGGAGACGCTGCGGTCCACGTCCGTGAAGGACAGGCTCTCGCTGCGCCCGTCCGACAGGCTGGCGCGGGCGAACACGCCGAGGTCGGCGGTCACCGCCTGCTCGAGGTTGACGTAGCCGCCGGTCTTGCGGCGCGGCCGGCGGGTGGCGGAGACCGCGTCGTTCACGTCTCCGAAGAGGCCGGCATCGGTCAGGGCGACCACTTGCCGATAAGCGGCGGTGTTGCCCTCGTTCGAGAAGAACCCGAGGCGCACCCGGCCCGGCTGCTCCAGCCCCGGCAGCACGTGGCGCTCCTCGAACTCGACGTTGAGGCCGGCGCGCTCGAACACCCGCGGGTCGAGCACGTCGCTCGACGGCTCCTTCGGCACCTGGGTGTAGGCGGCGCGCACCGCGAACTCGGCGCGGTTGTACTCGACGTAGAGCCCTTGCGTGAAGCCGGGGAGGTTGGCCGGGAAGTCCCAGGCGGAGGCGGCCCAGAGCGACCAGTTCATGAAGTCGACGCGGGGGTCGTGGGCGTAGACGTTGCCGTCGAAGAAGTCGCCCAGCGCGAACTTGCCGGCGACCACCGTGATCCGCTCGACGTCGCGCCGCGTCGCGACCTGGTTGGGCCCGTCGGGCACCGCCTCGCTCTCGCCGCCGAGGCCGAAGGTCTGGCGGACGAAGTAGCGGTTCGAGCGCAGCTTCGGGAAGGGGGCGCCGGCCTTCTGCGCCTCGCCGTTGACGAAGCCGGCCACCCCCAGCGTCCGCGACAGGCCGAAGCCCTGGCTGAACTCGGGGTTGTAGTAGAGTTCGGTGCCCTCCAGCAGCTTGAAGCCGAGGAAGGCGGTGGCCGTCGTGGTGGCCTGGGCCTGATGCGGCACGAGGCTGTTGGGACCGAGGTAGGGCGAGCGGAAGCCCGGGACGCCCTGGTTCACGAAGGTGGTCTGGCCGTGGAGCGAGAACCGGCCGGTGTCGCCGCTGTCGGGATCGTGCAGGGCGGTCTCGTCGGGCTCCGGCGGGAGACGAAGCCCGCCGGGATACCAGGAGAGGCGCGCCAGCATCTGGTTCGCGGTCTGGTGCGCCCGCGTTGCGACCGGACCGCCGCCCGGCACCGCGCCGAGGTCGCGCCGCCCGCTGCCGCCGAGGTCGGCGTAGCGGTAGTCGAGCCCCAGCGCCACGTGCTCCGAGATCGCGTACTGCACCCCGGCGCCGAGCGTGAAGCCGAGATAGCCCGACTCGGCCCTCGCCGCCGCGGCGGGTCCCCCGCCGAGGTCGGGATAGGTGGCCCGGAACCGCGTCTCGGCGCCGGCGAGGCCGAAGGTGGCGTAGACCAGCGAACGTTCGAACGCGTAGCCGAAGCGCGCCCGCAGCGTGCCGTACAGGTCGGTCTTGGCCCGCACGACGTCGAAGGCCGGGTCGACCGCCTCGTAGCCGAAGCCGGTGGCGGTGGAAGCGACGGGCCGCTTCAGGTTGGCGCCGACGATGTCGGCCTCGACGCCGTAGACCCACGGTCCGGCCTGCCAGTTCCACCCACCGAAGACGCCGCCGACGGCGGTGGTCGCCTCGCGGCTCCGGTCGGACCGGCCGGTGGCGTCGCCCGTCCTGAAGGCCGGCACGGTGCGTCCGCCGATCGTCGTCGGCCCGAAGCCGAACGCGCCGAACGAGGCGCCGGCGCTGCCCTCGATCCCGACGTAGCCGCCCGACCAGTCGACGAAGGCGGGCCCGGCCGGACGCGGAGCAGCGAGGTCGGCAGCCTGCGCCGTAGGCGCGAAGCAGAGGCCGTGCAGCAGCAGGGCCCCGCCGGCCGCGAGGCTTCGCGCTGCGGAGAGATACGCCTCGTTCCGATATCGCACCACCTGCCTCCGCATCCCGTTCGAACCGCGATATAGCAAATGCTATAACTACGGCAATCACGGGATGTGGACCCACCGCATCAGGGGGCGGACCGTGGCAAAAATGCCTCGCCGCGGCGGGCGGTCCGGGGTTCGGCCCTACGAGAACAGCCCGATCCGCCCCCAGCCCGGCAGCTTCACCGCCGGGCGGCGCAGGTCGAGGCCGGCGACCGCGCCGAGGAGGTTGATCTCGATGCCCTCGACCCAGCCGAGCGTCAGTCCGGCATAACCGGCAAGGCTCAGCCGCAGCCCCGTGCGGCTCGGGGTGATCTCGGCGAAGGTGCCGAGGGGCGTCCAGTCCTTGCCGAGCGCGGTCGGCGGCAGGCTGGCGCCGCTGTCGGGGATGTGGGCCAGCACGTGGGCGGCGAAGGTGTTCGAGTTCGGCCCCGGCCACGCTTGGTACGAACCCGCCGCGCGGTGGGGATAGCTCTCCACCGCCGCGCGGACCGCGGGGATCGCGGCCTCGGCAGCGGGCCCGTCCAGGGCCAGAACGGGTTCCGGCGCGTTGCCGAACCAGCGCCCGTCCGCGGCCCAGCCGTCAGTGCGCACCGGCCGGCCCCAGCCGACCACGTCGTAGCGGGTGTAGCGCGGGGCGCCGGCCGCCTTGACCACGATCCAGCTATGATGGGCGAAGATGCCGCGCCAGCGTCCGACCCGGGCCGCGTAGACCCGGACCATCGCCTCGGGTGCCGCCCGGGGAGCCGGAAGCAGCCCGGCGCTCGACCAGTCGGCCGCAGCCCAGTCGCCCTCTCCGTTCCCGCGCATCGTCCACCACAGGGCGTGGCTCGCGAGCGGCAGCAGGAACAGCACGAGGATGCCGAGCAGGAGGATTCGGAGGATTGCAGGGAGGGCGGCCGACATCGTTCGGGCATGTCGGCGAGACCTGCGTGCGATGCAAGCGCGGACGCCGTCGCACGCGGCCGCGAGCCGCTCGCTCAAGCGTCCGATGAGCCCGCCCGTGGGCGCCGCGTGATCGCCGTGGACGAAACGCCAAGGTTTCGTTAGGCTTTTCCGCCGACATCATCCGCGCCTCTCGCGCGAGACGTGCGGCCGCTCGGGAGCGCATGATGCCGATAGGAATCCGCGGAAGCCTGGGAGCCGCCGTTATCCTGGCCTTGAGCCTGAGTCCGGCAAGCGCGCAGACGACGCCCGCCGGCAGCACCTGGAGCGATCCACCGGCGCGCAATGCCGCCACCCCGCCAGAAAGGCGTCCCGCCTCACCGCCCGCCGCCGACGCGCCGGCCGCAGGCTCCGTCACGAGCAACGCTGCCGTCACGAAACCGCTGGCAACCGAGGCAAAGCGCGATGCGCCGGCCGAGCTTGGTCGCCGAGCCGGAAGGACTCAGGGTGCAAAGCCCTCGCGCATGGCCGCGGCAGCCCGATCGCGCATGGTGGCCGAGTCTGCCCCGCGCGCGCGCGCCATCCGGCCGCACGTTGCCGCCACGCGCGAGAGGACGCGCCGGATTGCCCGCTCCGCCGCTCCGGGCTTCATCGACGGGCGCGACGATCCCCGTTCCGGCGTCGCGCCGATGCGGATCGGCCGCGCCGTGCGTCCGACCTACGAGGAACGGATCGGTGGTTTCTATGATGGCGACGAGGGCGCACGCCGGATCGCAGCGGCCCAGGCGGCGGGCTACCTCGTCATCCGCTCCCGCTCGGTCCAGTTCCCCGACGGCCGCGTCCTCAGAACCTACCGGCCCTACGAGGGCGACGACGCGTTCGATTGAGCGTCGTTGCGCGTGCCTAGAGCATCTTCAAGCGCAGCGGATGCCGGCTCGCGCGAAGGCAATGCGACCACGCAAGGAGAGAGCATTTTCCGTGATCGGGGATCATGGAAAATGCTCTAGCGGATGCGGCCGGGCCGCGTCGGCTCGAACACGATCCGGCGGTGGAACGCGCACCAGCTCTTGCCGTCGGATACCGGCGCGCCGCAGCACACGGCCCGATCGTTCGGTTCGCCGATGATGAACTTGCAGACGAAGGCGCCCGATTGCGCGAACGGCACGCGCAGCTCCGCCGAAGGCTCCTTGACGGTCTCGGCCTCTGCGACCTGGGACATGCGGACGAGTTGGTTCATCGCACTGAATGCTCGCGTGATCTTGTGCTGGCGCCGAAGGCAGCCCGGCAGGCGTTGAAGGTCTGAGCTGGCCGCACCCGCCACGACCGGTTCCGTTCCGACGATCATGCAACGCGTCGCGGAGACCGGCCCGCACGGGTCCGGCATGGACCGGAACGGCAGCGTCATCGTCTTGGTATAGCTGGCATTGTTCGCAGCGGAAACAAGTCCGGCCGCGTCGGCTGCAACGGCGCACAGCCTTCAGGGTCCGGCACGTACGCACCGTGCACCGTGCCGCACACGCCGGTCTCCCGCTCCGCGCCGGCCGGTGTCCGCGCCGGCTTGAGCGCGGCTCCGTGCTCCGTAGCGATGCGCCGATCGGTCACGGGCACGTGCCCTTCGGCATCCGGATGGCGATCAGGCTCGTGGCTCCGATCCCGGCGCCTCGCGGAGCAGCCCCGGGCGCGTCGGGTGTTCCCGCCATGAACGGGCAACGCCACGCGCACCATCGCTCCGGAACGGCGGCAGGCTTTCGGCTGCATCCGGCGTTGCGCGCAGCCGGGAACGTGCATCCGTTCCCGCCCTGTGGTTGACTGGACCGAACCGCAGCTTCCAACGGATCTCGAAAAGATGGCGCATCCGCCCCTCGTCTCGGCCGAATGGCTGCACCGGCGCTTGGCGGCGCCCGACATCGTGGTGCTCGACGGCTCGTGGTACCTGCCGACCGCCGGGCGCGATCCGGAGGCCGAGTACCGCGACGCGCACATCCCCGGCGCGATCCGCTTCGACATCGACGCGATGAGCGATGCGGCCAGCCTGCCGCACATGATGCCGCGCCCGGAGGTGTTCGCCTCGCGGATGCGGGCTTTGGGCGTCGGCGACGGCATGCAGATCGTCGTCTACGACGGGCACGGCCTGTTCTCGGCGCCCCGGGTGTGGTGGATGCTGCGCACGTTCGGGGTCGGCGACGCCTGCGTCCTCGACGGCGGGCTGCCGGCCTGGATCGCCGCCGGCCACCCCACCGAGGAGGGCAAGCCTCGCTTGCGCGACCGGCGCCACTTCTCCGCACGCCTCGACCACGGAGCGGTGGCGGACGCCGACGACGTGGCCCGCGCCCTGGAAACCGGGACGGCGCAGGTGGTCGATGCCCGATCCGGCCCGCGCTTCCGCGGCGAGGAGCTTGAGCCGCGCCCGGGCGTGCGCCCCGGCCACATGCCGGGCGCCCTGAACCTGCCCTACGCCGCCCTGCTCAGCGACGGCCACCTCAAGCCGCCGGACGCCCTGCGGACGGTCTTCGCCGAGAACGGCGTCGATCCCGACCGACCGATCGTCACGACCTGCGGCTCCGGCGTCACCGCGGCGATCGTCGCGCTCGCGCTGGAGACGCTGGGCCGCCCCGCCCGCGCGCTCTACGACGGCTCGTGGTCCGAGTGGGGGGCGGATGTCGCCCGACCCGTGGCGACGGGGCCGGTGCGCGCCGCGCGCTGAGCTTCGGCGCGCTCTCGGGCAGGTCGCCGGTCGCGCACGGACGCGGAGCCGGCCCGCTGCCGCTCCGCCGAGTCCTACTCCGCCGGAACCCAGTGGTCGTGCCGCGGGCGGTCCTCGCCTGTTCCCACCTCCGTCCGCTCGCCGGCCGCGACGTCCCGGCGGCGGAACAGGCGCATCACGACGACGAAGAACGCCGGCACGAAGAACACGGCCAGCACGGTGGCCGAGATCATGCCGCCCATCACGCCGGTGCCGATCGCCTGCTGGCTCTTCGAGGCGGCACCGGTGGCGATGGCGAGCGGCACCACGCCGAAGATGAAGGCGAGCGAGGTCATCACGATCGGGCGGAAGCGCAGCGTCGCGGCCTTGATCGCGGCCGTCACGATCGAGGTCCCGGGCTTCCACAGGTCCTTGGCGACCTCGACGATGAGGATCGCGTTCTTGGCCGAGAGGCCGATGATCGTGATCAGCCCGATCTTGAAGTAGACGTCGTTGGGCAGGCCCCTGAGATAGACCGCCGCCACCGAGCCGACGACGCCGAGCGGGATCACCAGCAGCACCGAGACCGGGATCGCCCAGCTCTCGTAGAGGGCGGCGAGGCACAGGAACACGATCAGCACCGAGAGCGCGAGCAGCAGCGAGGCTTGGCCGCCCGCCTGCTTCTCCTGCAGAGACTGGCCGGTCCAGGTGTAGCCGAAGCCCTTGGGCAGTTGCAGCATCAGCCGCTCCATCTCGGCGATCGCGTCGCCCGAGCTGTAGCCGGAGTTCGGCTCGCCGGTGATGCGGACCGCTTGGTAGCCGTTGAAGCCGACGATCTGCTGCGGGCCCAGGCCCCATTTCAGGCCGGAGAACGCGGACATCGGCACCATCGTGCCGGACGCGTTCCGCACCCCATAGTTCAGGATGTCGACGGCCTGCATGCGCTGGAGAGCCTCCGATTGCACGATCACGCGCTGCATCTTGCCCCGGTTCGGGAAGTCGTTGGTGTAGAGCGAGCCGAGGTTGACCTGGATCGTGGCGTTGATGTCCTCGAACTTGACGCCGAGCGCAGCCGCCTTCTCGCGGTCGATCATCAGTTCGGCCTCCGGCGCCGGGGGCAGGCCCTCGATCTTCACTTTCTGGAGCACCGGACTCGCCGTCGCGAGCTTCAGGAGCTGCTCCTGCGCGGCGAGCAGGGCGGCGTAGCCCTTCTGCGCCCGGTCCTGGAGGCGGAAGGAGAAGCCTGCCGCGTTGCCGAGGTTGTCCACCGGCGGCGGCTCCTGCGCATCGACGATCGCGTCGCGGTAGCCGGAAAGCGCCGCGTTGGTGCCGGCAACGAGGGCGGCGGCGGAATTGCCGACGTTGCGCTCGCCCCACGGCTTCAGGGTGACGAAGGCTTGGCTGGTGTTCGAGCCCTGGCCGGAGAAGGAGAAGCCGTTCAGCATCGTCACGGTGGCGACGCCCGGTTGCGCGAGCAGGTGGTCCTCGACCTTGCGCACGGCGGCCTGCGTGCGGTTGAACGAGGCGCCCGGCGGCGTCTGGACGTCGACGGTGAAGAAGCCCTGGTCCTCCAGCGGCAGGAAGCCCTCGGGCAGGCGCGCGAAGGCGAAGGCGACGCCTATTGCCAGAGCGAGGTAGACCAGCATCACCCGGCCGGACTTGGCGATGAACCACGCGGTGCCGCGGCCGTAGCGCTTGGTCTCGCGCTCGACCAGGCGGTTGAACCAACCGAACACGCCGCCCTTGGCGTGCGCATGGCCCTTCTCGACGGGCTTCAGCAGCGTGGCGCAGAGCGCCGGCGTCAGCGACAGGGCCAGCAGCGCCGAGAAGGCGATCGAGGTCACCATCGCGATCGAGAACTGGCGATAGATGATGCCGACCGAGCCGGGAAAGAACGCCATCGGGATGAACACCGCGACCAGCACCAGCGTGATGCCGATGATCGCGCCGGTGATCTGGTCCATGGCCTTGCGGGTGGCCTCCTTCGGGGAGAGCCCCTCCTCGTTCATGATGCGCTCGACGTTCTCGACCACGACGATGGCGTCGTCGACGAGGATGCCGATGGCGAGCACCATGCCGAACATCGTCAGCACGTTGATCGAGAAGCCGGACAGCAGCATCACCGTGCAGGTGCCCATCAGGGCGATCGGCACGACGATGGTCGGGATCAGGGTGTAGCGGATGTTCTGCAGGAACAGGAACATCACCACGAACACCAGCGCGACGGCCTCGAGGAGGGTGTACAGCACCTTCTCGATCGAGGCCTTCACCGCGGGCGTGATGTCGTAGGGGATGTCCCACTTCACGTTGCCGGGGAAGAACTGCGACAGCTCCTCCATCTTGGTCCGGATCGCGACGGCGGTCTGGAGGGCGTTGCCGTCGGGGGCGAGCGTCACCGAGATGCCGGCGGCCGGGCCGCCGTTCAGGCGCGTCGAGAACTGGTAGGCGTCGCCGCCGAGCTCGATCCGGGAAACGTCGCGCAGGCGCACGTTCGACCCGTCGGAGTTGGCGCGCAGCACGATCGCGCCGAACTCCTCGATGGTCCTGAGCTGGCCCCTGACGATGATCGGCGCGGTGATCGCCTGTGTGAACGGGCTCGGCTGGGCGCCGACCGCGCCGGAGGCCACCTGGACGTTCTGGTTGCGGATCGCCTCCGTCACGCCCTCGGCGTTGAGCGAGAGGCCGCGCAGCTTGTCCGGGTCGACCCAGATCCGGAGCGAGCGCTCGGTCGAGTACAGGGTCGCGCGGCCGACGCCGGGAATGCGGCGGATCTCGTTGATGACGTTTCGGATCAGGAAGTCGCCGAGCCCGATCTCGTCTATCGTGCCGTCGGTGGAGACCAGGGTGATGATGTTGAGCGTGGCGGCCGAGGCCTCCTCGACGAGGATGCCCTGCTGGCGCACCTCCGCCGGCAGCCGGGCCTCGACGCGCTTGAGGCGGTTCTGCACCTCGACGGAGGCCAGCGCCGGGTCCGTGCCCGGCTGGAAGGTGGCGGTGATGTTGACGGCGCCGAACGCGTCGCTGGTCGATTCGAAGCTCAGGATGTTGGCGGCGCCGTTGAGCTCGTCCTCGATGAGACGCGTGGTGCCGGTGTAGAGGCTCTCGACCGACGCGCCGGGATAGGCCGTCGATACGGCGATCGACGGGGGCGCGATCACCGGGTACTGCGCCACCGGCAGCAGCGGCAGGCTGAGCGCGCCGCCGAGGATGATGAACAGCGCGACGACCCAGGCGAAGACCGGCCGGTCGATGAAGAAGCGTGCCATGGATGGCTCCAGGTCGGTCCGTCGGGCCAGGTCGATCCGTCGGGAGAGTTGCGGGTCAGCGCGGCTTGCCGGCCCCAGCCTCGGCAGCCTTCGCATCCGACGTCTCGGCATCCGAGGTTCTGGTCCCGGCCCGCGGGGTCCCGTCGGTCTCGGGCCTGGGCCCGGCCTCTCCCGGGTGCGGCGCGCGATCGATCGGACGGACCTGCTGGCCCGCGACGATCTTCTGGAAGCCCTCGGTCACCACCCGCTCCCCGGCCTTCAGCCCGTCGCGGATCAGCCAGTTGGTGCCGACCACCGGGCCGACCTCCACGGTCTGGCGCACGACCTTGTCGCCGTCCTTGACGACCCAGACCTCGGCCTTGCCGTCGTCGGTGCGCTGGATCGCCTGCTGGGGCACGGCGATGGCGTCGGAATCGATGCCCTGCTTGATCCGCGCCCGCACGTACATTCCGGGAAACAGCTCGTCGTGCGGGTTGGGGATCTGCACGCGCAGGGTCACCTGCCCGGTGCTCGGGTCGGCGGTGACGTCCGAGAACAGGAGCTGGCCGGCGAGCGGATAGAGCGCCCCATCGTCCATGATCAGGTGGACGTTGGCGGAGTCGCGCTCCAGGCGCGAGAGCTCACCGCTGGCGAGATCCCGCCGCAGCTTGTTCAGTTCGCCCACCGACTGGGTGATGTCGACGTAGATCGGATCGAGCTGCTGGATCGTGGCGAGGACGCCGGTGATGCCGGACTCGATGAGCGTCCCTTCGGTCAGCAGCGCCCGGCCGATGCGGCCGGAGATCGGCGCGCGCACGTCGGTCCAGCTCAGGTTCAGCCGGGCGCGGTCGCGGGTCGCCCTGGCGCCTGCGACCTCGGCCTCCGACTGCTTCTTGCCGGCGAATGCGGTGTCGTACTGCGCCTGACTCGCGGACTGGCGGGTGAGGAGCGTCTCCATCCGCTCGGCCTGCTGGTTGGCGAGCACCAGGGCCGCCTCCTGGCGGGCGAGCGCCGCTTCGGCGCTCATCAGATCGACCTGGTAGGGGGCGGGATCGATCTTGTAGAGGACATCGCCCTCATGCACTTGGCTGCCCTGCTCGAACAGCCGCTTGACCACGAGGCCGGACACGCGGGAGCGCACCTCGGCGATCCGCATCGGCGCCACCCGGCCGGGAAGGTCGCGCACGTAGGGGATCGCCTGCGGCGCGACGGTGACGATGCCCACCTCCGGCGGCGCGGGGGCGGGGGCCGCCGCCTGCTTCTGGTTGCAGGCGGACAGGGCCGTCAGGACCGCGCCGAGGGCGAGGCTGGCGGGCCGCGTCCGGCGGGAAGCGGGAGGGGAGATCAAGGTCACGTCGCTCCTGCGAAACGCATCTCGGGGCGGACCGGGCACCGGAAGTTCGGCGCCCGGTGTCTGTTCGGACGTACGCCCGCCGAGCCTGACTGGTCGCGGCTCGCACGCGAACCGCGACGGCGCGACTGTACGGTTCGGGACCGGTCTTCTCAAGCGGACCGCGGGGGTTTGGCCGACGCTGCTCCGGCCCGGTGCGGCGTCGCTGCGGAGGGCGACGAGCGGCGGGTCGGAGGAGCAGGGTCGCAGATCACGCGGCGATCCCGCACCGGACGCGTGGTCCTCGCGACCACGAGGCCGGTGGTCAAGGCGGACGTTCGGCCCGAGCGTCGCCGCGCCGGATGGCAGCGGCGAGAACCCGCGCGGACGATGCCCTAGACCCGCCTGGGAGGTTCGTCCACCGGCCGGGGCATCCGCACGGACTGCACGGGGTCCGCCGCGGGGCGGAAGTCCGCCGCGACGTGGCGGGGCAGGGGTGTCGGGCCCGGCTCGCGGCCTTGGAAGGCTGACGGATCGTCGGCGCCGGCAACATCCAGCACGGCTGCGGAGCCCTCGACCTGCGCAGCCTCGACGGACGTGGCCATCGCCGCGAATGCACCGGTGGCGAAGCGCGGGATCGACGTCCGTGGCAGGCCCGCGAGCAGCAGCGCGAGCGCGGCGAGGCCGGCCAGCAACAGGATCTTCCGCATCAAGCGTCCTGAACGAGGCGCACGGGAGGGCGCATCGGTTTCGAAATGGGAGCCACGTCGGCGGATAAGGGCTTCGCCATGCTGCGACGCAACAACCTGCGACAGTCTGTCAAGGTCGCAGGTGGCGGTCGCGAGGCCGCTGCGCCCGCGGCGCACTCATCCGCGCGACGCCGCGGGCTTGGAGCGCCTCACGAAGCGCCGGTTCAATCGTCGCTGTCAGTCGGTTGCTTGATGAGGAACCCTTAACCTGATCTTGATCAGCGTTCTTCATGATGCCGGCAGCAAAGTGGAAGGCGAAGAGAGTCATGAAGATCGGTGCCAAGCTTCTCGGTTTCGTTGCCGCCTGCAGCGTCGTCACCCTCGTCGTCGCGGGCATCAGCATCGATACCCTGCGCAGATTCGACGCCTCCATCCGTGAGGCGCGCAACGCGACCGAGAACGCCCTGTTTGCCGCCGAACTCAACCGGCTCGCCACCGACACGGCCCTCGAATCCCGCGGCATCTACGCCGCCGCCGACGTGGCCGCGGCCGGCAAGTACGCCGAGCGCATCCTCCGCGACCTCTCCGCCATCGATGCGCTGCTGGGCGCGTGGAGCCCGGCGCTGCCGGCCGCCGACCGCGCGCTGTTCGCGCAGGTGATGCGGGACGCGGCGGCGTTCAAGCGCCACCGCACGGAGACGGCGCGGCTCGGGACCGAGGTCTCGCCGCGGGCCGCCGCCGATCAGGGCTTTACCGAGGAGAACCGGGCCAACCGCGTCGCCTTCCAGACGAGCATCGACGCGTTCGTGACGCGCGGTCGCGCGCGGATCGACGCGATCGATCGAGCGACCGACGCCCTGTCCGCCGAGCGGCTCCGCCTCCTCGTCGCCCTGGCCTTCGGCGGCACGCTGAGCGGGCTGCTGATCGGCGGGGTCTTCGGCTACCGGCAGATCGTGCGGCCGCTGACCGCCGTCTCCGCCGCGATCCGCCGCCTGTCGGAGGGCGACCGCGCGCTCCCCGCGGTGAAGCCCAGCCGCGACGAGATCGGCGCGATCTGGGCGAGCATGCGCATCTTCGCCGACGCGATGCGCGAGGCCGACGCGATGCGGCACAGGCAAGCGGCGGTCGCCGTCGAGGCGGGCGCTGCCAAGCGCGCCGCGATGGACGCGCTCGCCGACCGGTTTCAGGGCAGCATCGGCGGCCTCGTCGGCCACCTCGCGCTGGCGGCCGGCACGATGGAGGAGACCGCCCGCGCCCTGGCGGAGAACGCCGAGCACACCAACCTCCAGTCCCGCGCCGTCGTGGCGGCGGCGGACCAAGCCTCGATGAACGTCCAGGCGGTGGCGGCAGCGACGGAGGAACTCGCCGCGACCGCCAACGAGATCGGCGCGCAGGTCTCGCAGACCTCGGTCGCCGCCGCCGGCGCCGTCGAGAGTGCCCGGCGCACCAACGACGCCGTGCAGCGCCTCGCCCGCAGCGCCGCCGGTATCGGCGAGGTGGTGTCGCTGATCTCCGGCATCGCCGGCCAGACCAACCTGCTGGCCTTGAACGCCACCATCGAGGCGGCCCGCGCGGGCGAAGCGGGGCGCGGCTTCGCGGTCGTGGCGAGCGAGGTGAAGAACCTCGCCGGCCAGACCGCACGGGCCACCGACGAGATCACGGCGCAGATCGCTGCGATCCGCGCGGCGACCGCCGAGGCCGTCATCGCGATCGAGGAGATCGGCGGCAGCATCGGCTCCGTGCACGAGATCGCCCTTGGGGTCGCAGCCGCGGTGGAGGAGCAGCAACTGGCGACGCAGGAGATTGCGCGCAGCGTCGGCGACGCGGCGCGGGGCACCCAGGCCGTCACCGAGACCATGGCCGGGGTCCAGGCCGCCGCCCTCCAGGTGGGGTCGGGCGCCGCGCAGGTGCTCGCCGCGGCCGAAGACCTCGCCCACCGCTCCGACGGCCTCGGCGGCGAGGTCGAAGGGTTCGTGCGCGAGGTGCGGGCCGCTTGAAGCACCGGCTCCGCCGTCCGGCCTTCCAGGCAACCAATCCTTCCAGGCAAGAGGGTCAGGTCCGCGCGTGATCGAGGGGCACGCCGATCGTGTCGATCCGGTCTCCCGATGCGGACCTGGAAAGCGTCGGCGTCCACCCTTAGATCGGTGCCATGGGCCAGCCTGATCGATCCCGTCCTTCGCACGCCGGCGGCCTTCCCGTCCTTCGCACGCCGGCGGCCTTGCGGTGATCGACCATGCCATCGCGCCGCGCGCGGCGGTTCCCGGCATCCGCGCGCTCGCGCAGGTGAACGCCCTCGGCCACGGAGACGTAGGCTCGGCCGCGTCCTCGAGCACCCTCCCGCGCGACGCCTTCGTCGGGCTCGGCCCAGGCCGGCGTGTCCTGTGCAGGGCCATTCAGCGCGGCCTCACCCCCCGCCTCGCCGCCCTGCCGCCTCACCCGATCGGAGCCCGATGACCACCTTCTCCCCTCGCGAGATCGTCTCGGAGCTCGACCGCTTCATCGTCGGGCAGCACGATGCCAAGCGCGCGGTCGCGATCGCCCTGCGCAACCGCTGGCGCCGCCAGCAGCTCACCGGCCCCTTGCGCGAGGAGGTCGCCCCGAAGAACATCCTGATGATCGGCCCGACCGGCTGCGGCAAGACCGAGATCGCGCGGCGGCTGGCGCGGCTCGCGGGCGCGCCCTTCCTCAAGATCGAGGCGACCAAGTTCACCGAGGTCGGCTACGTCGGCCGCGACGTGGAGCAGATCGTGCGCGATCTCGTCGAGGTCGCGATCGGCCTCGTGCGCGAGGAGAAGCGCAAAGCGGTCAAGGCCAGGGCGGAAGCCGCGGCCGAGAACCGTATCCTCGACGCGCTGGTCGGCCCGACCGCCTCCGCGCCGACCCGCGACAGCTTCCGCAGAAAGCTCCGCGACGGCCAGCTCGACGACAAGGAGGTCGAGATCGAGCTCGTCGGCAACCCGTCCTCCGGAATGCCGATGTTCGAGATCCCCGGAATGCCCGGCGCGTCGATGGGTGCGATCAACCTCGGCGACATGTTCGGCAAGGCGTTCGGCGCCGCCAAGGGCAAGCCGCGCCGGATGAGCGTGCGCGACGCCTACGCGCCGCTGCTCGCCGAGGAATCCGACAAGCTCGTCGACGACGACGCGCTGATCCGCGAGGCGATCCGCGAGGTCGAGGACAACGGCATCGTCTTCCTCGACGAGATCGACAAGATCTGCGCGCGGGAAGGGCGCTCCTCGGCCGACGTCTCGCGCGAGGGCGTGCAGCGCGACCTGCTGCCGCTGATCGAGGGCACCACGGTGGCGACCAAGCACGGCCCGGTGAAGACCGACCACGTGCTGTTCATCGCCTCGGGCGCCTTCCACGTCTCGAAGCCCGCCGACCTTCTACCGGAATTGCAGGGGCGCCTGCCGATCCGCGTGGAGTTGCAGCCGCTGACCGTGGAGGACTTCAAGCAGATCCTCACCTCGACCGAGGCGAGCCTGCTGAAGCAGACCGTGGCGCTCCTGCAGACCGAGGGCGTCACCCTGGCGTTCTCGGACGACGCGGTCGACGCGCTCGCCCGCGTGGCCGTCGAGGTGAACGGCTCCGTCGAGAACATCGGCGCGCGCCGGCTCCAGACCGTGCTGGAACGGGTGATCGACGAGATCTCGTTCTCCGCCACCGACCGCTCCGGCGAGACGGTGGCGATCGACGCGGCCTACGTCCGCGACCGGGTCGAGAGCTTGGCCGCCGACGCCGACCTCAGCCGCTTCATCCTGTAGCGTCCGGTCGTCCGCGGGGACGCAAGTTCGCGCGACGATCGCGCGCTGCCGGACCTTCACCCGCTGCCCTCGACCACCGTGAGATGGCTGGTGTAGACGCCGAGCAGGGATGCGGGCGTGCGCGTCGCGACCGGCAGACCCGACGAACGATGGCCGGAATCGCGTATCCTGCCCGGGCCGGCAGCCGGGTCTGGTGCGGCCTCGTCGGTCTCATGAGGTCCGGCCGTGCGACGCCCCACGGTCTCAGGCCGTCCAGACCTGACCGGGCCGCAGCGCCAGGAAGCTGTCCGGTGGGCGCCCGGCGGCGGCGAGCGCCGCCTCCAGCGCCTCGGCCGGCCGTGCGACGCCCTCGTCGGTGAGGCGGAACGTGCCCCAGTGATGGCCGAGCGCCTGGGGGTCCCCGAGCAGGGCGACGGCCGCGACCGCCTCCGTCGGGTTGATGTGCTGGGCCTGCATGAACCAGCGCGGCTCGTAGGCGCCGATCGGCAGGGTCGCGAGCCGGGGCACCCCGAACCGGGCTCGCACGTCGCGGAAGATCGCGCCGTCGCCGAACCCGGTGTCGCCGACGTGATAGTGCACGCCGGACGGCGACGTGATGACGAAGGCGCACCACAGGGCCATGCGCCGGTCGTTGAGGCCGCGGGCGGACCAGTGGCAGGTCGGCGTCAGGTGGACCATGAGCCCGTCGCCGAGGTCGACCGAGCCGCCCCAATCCAGGGTCTCGACGTGCATCGTGTCGTCGTAGCCGCGCAGGATGACGTCGTTGCCGAGCGGTGCGACGACCAGGGGCTGATGCGCCTGCCAGATCCGGGCGAGGCTCGGGCCGTCGAGATGGTCGTAGTGGTTGTGGGTCACGAGCACGGCGTCGATCGGCGGCAGGTCGGCGAGCGCGATGCCGGGCGGGTTCACGCGCCTGGGGCCGGCGAAGCGCACCGGACTCGCGCGCTTGGCGAAGACCGGGTCGATCAGGATGTTGCGGCCGGCGACCTGGACGAGGTAGCTCGCGTGCCCGATCAGCACGACCCGCAGGCCCGCGACCCGCTCCGGCGGCCGGTCGGCGGGGAACGGGCTCGGAAAGTGCCTCGGCCAAGCCTCGGCCTGCCGCGCGGACTTCCAGCGGGCGATGTCGGCGAGGTCCTTGTCGACCACCTGTCCGGGCGCGAAGAAGCGCACGCCGTCGAAGTGGTCGCTCTCCGGCCCGCGATAGTACGGATTCCGTCCGCGCCGGTGCACGGCGTAGCCGACGCCGCCGAGCGTCATCACCGTGGCCGCGCTCGCGGCCGTGAGCAGGCTTCGCCGTTTCATGAGGCAATCAGATGGATGGGACGAGCCCCGGTCAAGCGCGCCGGTGACGCGGCGTGGAGCGCTGTCCGATTCGCGATTTGACCGATTCGGGAACAGCTTCAGGTGCTCGCCGGCCTTGAGCGCCCGCGATCGGAGAGGAGGCCTTGGCGCGTCGCTGGCACCGTTCGCGGCGGTCATGGGCCGCAAGATGTAGCCGATTCCGCCACACTGAACCTGTGCGCGGACGAGTTAGTCCTGCGGCTCGCCGACCCGGTTCTGCGACCGCGTCGTTGTGATGCGCGACGGCTGCATCGCGGCCGACGGTCGGCCCGATGCGGCCTTGACGGATGCGCTGCTCGCGTCCGTGTTCGGCGTTACGGTCCGGCGCGGGGCGCATCCGGACGGCACGCGCTACATCCTGCCCTGGAATCGACCCGGGCCGACCTTGGAGGAGACCGATGGTGCACCTCGCCGATCCTGACGCCGTGGCGGCCCTCCTGCACGAGGCGCTGGCCGATCCGGGCACGGCCTGGAGCCTCGGCAGCTTCGGCGCCATCGCCGAGTTCATGCGCGATCCCGACGAGCCCATCTCCGGCCTTCCCGACGACCGGCTCGGCATGGCCACCGCCCGCGGGGCCATCGCGCTCAGCCCCCGCGCCGACCTGCGGCCGGTCGCCTACGAGACGTCCGTGTCCTCCGGCTGGAACCACGCCGTCGCCCTCTGCCTGCCGGAGGATGCTTGCGCCATGAGCCGCCGGAGCGTCGTGACGGAACTCGGCCCCGACCGCGACGCGGCCAGGCCCCAGGATCGCGACGGCGTGCTGTTCGACCTCGGCCTCGACCTGCGCGCGGTCGATGCCTGCGTGCGGACCAGCGACCCGGAGGCCATCGCCTGCCTGCGGGCGGGCTGCGGCAGGCCCGTGTTCGATCCCGCCGGCCCGATCGGACAACGCCTCGTCGCCCTGAGCCCGCACCGGGTCTTCCTGGCACGGATCGGGCGCGTCGAGGTCTACGCCCCGATCCCGGGCCCCGGCGGCACCAGCCCGGAGGGACCGCACACCCACGTCCTGCCCAAGCTCCTCAAGGGCGGTCGGACGCATGCGGCGACCACGCCGATCCCGGCCGGGCTCGTTCCCTGCGCCGGCCTGCACCCGGCCCATCCCTACAAGGACATGATGGGCCAGCGCATCGCCTTCGATGCCGGCCGCCACGAAGCCTTCCAGGTTCTCCTCGACCGCTGGGGCGATCCCGAACTCGTCGCGATCAAGCGCGGCGCGGGCGAGAGGGCTGCCCCCACCGTGTCGAGCCGGCACGCCCAGGGCGCCCGGCGCGTCGCCGAGGTCCAGGCGCGCTACCTCCGCGGCGAGACCATCGCGGCCGCGGCCGGCGACGAGGAGGAGGACGAGGCGGCCGACGTCCACGCATGAGCGAGCCTCCCGTCGCCATCGGAGGCATGGCCTCGCGCCAGCGGGTCGTCGGCCTGATCGGCTGCCCCGGCTCCGGCAAGACGACCTATGCGCGCCGGTTCGATCCGCTCGACGGCTGGGTCCACCTCACCCTGGACGACCTGCGCCAAGCCCTGTGGCCGCCGCATCGGCAGGTCTACTGGCAGGTCCGGATGGGACGCCACGACAACGAGGCGCAGCGACTGCTCCACCGCGTGAAGGAGGCGGCCCTCGAGACCGCCCTCGCGCAGGGCTTCCACGTCGTGATGGCCGACACCCACCTGACGCCTGCGGCGTTCGAAGGCGCGCTGGCGATCATCGAGCGGTTCCGGATCACGGTCGAATGGAAGCTCTTCGACGTGCCCTGGGAGGTCTTGCTCGCCCGCAACGCGGAACGAGGTGCTGTTGACCCCGCCCATCGCCAGCCCGACCACGTCCTCGGGCTGACCTACGGGGCTTTCCACGCGCCCGACGCTTGGTGGCGGACGCTCCCGCCGAGCCAACTGGAAGTCGTGACGGGTTGATGTCCCGGCCGCCCGCCGCGAACCGCATCCGAGTGCGGTTTCAGATCGGCGTTCCGCGCCGTCCTTGATCAGGCGGAACAGACCGTTGCGCCGGATCTGGAGGTTCATCTGGTGGTCGATACCCTGAAGACGCCCGAGACGCCGTTGCTGCACGACGGGCTGGTTCAGCACCCGCGGTTTCCTCTGCCGTTCACGCCGACGAGCCCGTCGTGGCTGAACCTGGTCGCAGGTTGGTTCTCGCTGCCGAGCCGGCGTCGGCTGACGCGGGGGCGTTCACCGGCACGGCGGACGCGGAAGGCCGCGATCCGGGCCCGCATCGCCGCGACCAACGCTCATCCCAAACCGTTCGTCCGGACCAAGTCCGCCGACGCAGTCTCGGCCAGCCTCGCACGATCCTGCCGATGACTTCTCAACTCAAACCACCAGAGTCGACTTAAGCATCGAGCGCTCGATGACATCGCAAGCCTCCTTCACACCATCACCATCAAGCGCATGGTTCCGCAGGTTGCGGCATGCCTGCTTGACGTCGGGATCGGAGAGTAGGCGCGTAAGTCGCCGCGCGCCGCGGGCCGGGGTGAAGCGGCGGCGTGACAAGCTCGCACCAACGCCGAGTTCTGTAACCCGCCTCGCCTCGTCGAAGTGGTTGAAGGCCAGCGGCACGATCATCTGCGGTACGCCGGCCTTCAGCGCCAGCGCCACGGTGCCGATCCCGCCATGGTGGACGAGCGCGTCACAGCACGGCAACAGTTGGCTCAACGGCGCGAAGGGCACATGGATCACATCGCGCCCAAGATCGGGCGGCACCTGCCCCTCCTGTGGCGCCAGGAAGATGCCACGACGTCTCAGCCGTGCACAGATCGCACGCGCGGTCTCGAAGAACGGACGCCCCTGCCGCATTCCCGAGCCGTAAGTGAAGACCAACGGCTTCGGGCCGGCCGCGAGGAATGCTGCCAGCGCCGGAGACAAATCCGCAGCATCTCCCAGGTGGTCAGCAGTCGGGAACCCAACTTGGACCGCGTGGGCCGGCCAGTCCGGCTGGCGCGGAGCGTACCAGTCGGGGAACATCAGGATCAGCTGTGGCGTGAGGTTCCACCAGTGGCGCAGCCGACCGGCCCGCGGCAGGCCGATCGTCGCGCGGAACGCGTTCAGGCGCGGCAGCGCGGCCGGCTGGATCACGAACTTGTCGGCTCCGCGGCCCAACCAGTGTCGGACGTGGGGTGGAAGGAACCGTGGAAGCGGAAAGCCCGGCAGCATCGGTGGCGCGTGGCGGCTCTCCATCAGCATCGGCATCACGTGGACGACGATGAGCGGCAGGTCGAGCTTGTCCTGCGCGACCCGCGCGCCGAGGCTCAGCGTCGAGGCGACGACGATACCATCGGTCCACCCGCCTTCGAGCCAGCGATACGTCGGCTCGGTCAACGCAGAGAAGAAGTCGAAGGCGGCGCGTACCCCCCGCCAAGGCCGCCAGAGCTGCGGATCGGCGACGAAGTCGTCGAACTGTGCCTGCGTCCCGAGGGAATGAAACGCGAGCCCGATCCGTGCGGCTGAGGCCGCGAATGGTGCCGGTGCTGCCAAGATGACGGTGTGGCCGCGGCGCATCAGTTCAGCGCCAAGGGCGATGAACGGGAGCACGTCGCCGTGGGTGCCGACCGCGACCAGATGGATCTTCATCACTCTGCCTGATCTCGACAGTAAATCGACGTGCTCATCGTGAAGAGCGAGACGTGGACCAGCTACCTCGAAGCTCGGTATCATGGTTCTAACATAGAAAACTTCCCGAATTTTCGATCAACAGACTTGAAAGATGTCTGATTTGCTAAATTTCGTGAGATAATAGATGACAATCATGTTATATTATATCACACGAAGATTATACATGTACTTGAAAAATATGAATTGCTTATATTTATATTTTATTAGTCAAAATTAAATCTACTTACAATCGTAATTTATGATGGTGTTGCAATTATGTCATATCTATAGTGCCCTTTGACGACTAAGACTTAACCACTCAATTGGGAGAGGGCAATGACCGCACATCGAGGCAAGGTAAAGCAGATCGCAATTCTGGCGGTGACCGCCGCCATCGCGTTTCAGGCGGCCGGCTGCCTGGGCAAGGGCAAGGCTCCCCCGCCGATCGATGCGCCGATCATCCGCAAGGGCTGATCGCATCCCGGCCGGCCTGCGTATGCGGCCCGTAGGTGGGATCGAAACCGGCACGGCTTCGGGTCCGAAGTCGTGCCTTCTCAAGCCTTTGTATTTGGGTGAGAGCGATGAGCGAGAGCCGCGAGAGTAGCGGGACGGCCACCGCGCGGCGCCTGGGTTTCGGAGCCGTCGCGATCCTGATAGCGGTCGCGCCGCTTCAGCCAGCCGCCGCCGTCGTCTCCGGCGCTTCTCAGAACAAGGCTGTGCGCGCCGCCCAACGGCGTGCCGGCCAAGCCTACGCTATCGAGTTCCGCGCGCGCCATGCGCTGAGCTACGGCCACACCTTCGTCATGTACGGTCCGCTCGACGCCAAAGGCAACTTTGCCACGCGGACGGTCGCGGGCCTGCACCCGGCCGGCGAAGATCCGACGCCGTGGATGGTCGGCCACGTCCTGCCGGTGCATTCGGAGACCGGACCGAGCGACGGCGACCTCGACGACCGATACGTCTCGGCGCGCTACCGGGTGACCATGGGTCCCGAGGAGTACAAGCGCGTCTTGGCCTACATCGAGAGCTTGAAGATGAACTCTCCGTCTTGGCACGCACTGTTCTACAATTGCGGTGCCTTTGCGGCCGATATAGGCCGTTACATGGGCCTGCGCGCGCCGAGTTCTGTATTCATCTATCCGAAAGACTTCATCGAAACAATGCAAGCCATGAACGAGGGCAACGATCGCACTGGAGCACCCTCCCTCGCGGCGACACCCTGAAGCTGTGGTGGCCATGGGCGACGCAGGCTGTGGCACGATACGCAATCGCTTGGTATTCCAGATCTACGGCTACCAGCCGACTTCCCCCGAACGCTTCCATAGCCGCTTCGGCCGCGACTTGGCGACGTTCGGGACGACTTGGTACCTGCGGACGGAACTTGGACCAGCTTGGATCGAAGCCGACGCGGTTGGCTGGTCCGTCCGCGTCGGCGGACCCGGCTGGGAAACCTGGACCGACTACCGAATCGTGCGCCTCGACGACCTGATCGCGCAGAAGCATAGCCAACCGCTTGGTACGCGCCTCGTGCAGGGCTACCTCGGCCTCCTTGACTTCGTGCTCGACCGCGCGCTGTCCCGGTACCTGCGCCTGCGCTGGCCTTACGCCGTGTTCACGCTCTACCCGCTCGTCATCACGGCGCTGGCGGCCCTCGTGGGCGGCTTCATCGGCTGGACGATCTCCCGGGTCGCGGAGGCACTCGCGGGCGGCATCGCCGGCGGGCTCGCCTTCGTCGCTCTGTTCATCCTTTCCAGCCGTAAGTTCTACTTGCTCGCACTTCTGGAGGACTGGGCCTTCGCCAGCATCCTGGTCCGGCGCCTTGAGCCCGAGATTGACCACCGCCTGGACCGAGCTTGCGACGAGATCGCAGCCCGCGTCGCCGGAGCCACGGCCGACGAGGTCCTGCTGATCGGTCACAGCCTCGGTGCCGTCCTGGTGCTGCACTTGGCCGCCAAGCTTATAGCGGTACGCGTGCCGATGTCTCGCGTCGCGGTCCTGACCTTAGGGTCGTCGCTGCTGAAGATCGGCCTGCACGGGGCCGCCCACGATACCCGTGCGGCGACGCGGGCTGTGGCAGCCGCGCCCGACCCGGTCTGGGCAGATTATCAGTCGGTGCTCGACATTATGAACTTCCCCGGCATCGAGCCGGTCGCGGCCATGGGCGTTCCGGCACCGCATCCGCCAATCGTCCGGACAGCGCCGTTCAGCCGGATGCTCGATCCAGCGGCCTACCGGAGGTTGAGGTTCAACTTCTTCCGCACGCACAACCAGTTCGTCCACGCCGGAACGCGGCGGTGCGCCTACGACTACTTCATGTTCGCTTGCGGGCCATTCGCCTTCGCCGACCTAGCGACGGCGCGGGATGGGGCAGTGCCGCGGATCGGGGACAACGGCGCGCTCTGCGGCACCGGTCCCGACCTGGCCTAAATCCAGGCTGATCAAGGATGTGAATGCTCGGACACGTCGCTTTCCTGGGGCTGATGGTCGGTTGGTACGTGATCCGACTGCCGCACCTCGTGCGCTCCCGTCGCACTCCGGTCGTAGCATCGCGCCGGGACCTGCGCGAGCGCGTGCTGATGGCGATATCCGGTGCCGGGCTCGGCTTCGTGCCGCTGGGGTACATAACCTTCGGCTTCGGCGGTATCGGCGACCGGCCTACCCACATCGCTTCCGTGATCGCCGGCATCGCCGTGGCACTCTTGTCGCTGTACCTGTTCCGCGAGAGCCATCGCTGGCTCGGGCGGCAATGGTCGGTCAGCCTTGAACTTCGGATCAACCATAAGCTCCAAACCGATGGTATCTACCACTACGTCCGTCATCCCATGTACGCTGCGTTTTGGCTGTGGGCCCTTGCGCAGGGACTGCTTCTTCCAAATTGGTTCGCAGGACTGTCAGGCCTCGTCGGCTTCGGCAGTCTGTATATCTTTAGAGTTCCGGTCGAAGAGCAGATCATGCTTGACACCTTCGGCGACGCATACCGCGACTACGCCCACGCGACCCCGCGCATCATTCCCCGTAATTTTCTACCTTTGATACGGTTTCCGGCTGATTGAGTCGGGTGGGATTCCCATGGTGTGTGGGCGGGTTTCGTGGTGTGGCCCTGGATCGCGGAGGCGGACATGGCGCCCATCGCCGATCATCCGAGCGTCAGAGGATCAGGGCCGGCGGGCGCGCACGCGCAGCGACGGGTGCGCGGCGCGGCACGATCAGGCGATTTGGCTTCTGGCTCAGGGCAAACCCTTGTCCGAGGTCGCAGCCCTCACCGGCTTCGTGCCGCGCTGGTTGGAACGACTGGCCAGCCGCGACAACCAGTTCGGCCGGGACGCCCTAGGCGACCGCCGTCGCCGCAACGGCTGCGGCGCACACGCAGGGCTCGACGACGCTGCACCACTCGCGCGGGGCAATCGGCAAATCTGGCGTTTCGCCGAGTTGCGGGCGGCCCACCGGACCACAGGGAACAAGCCCTGAACCGGCGTGGGGAACGACGGGGAACGCGAGGTCAGCGGTAGAGCGTTAAACGGGCTGACGCTTCAGCAGGTTAGTTGGAGCGGGCGATCGGGATCGAACCGACGACATTCAGCTTGGGAAGCTGACGTTCTACCACTGAACTACGCCCGCGCCGGGCGCCGCCGAGGCGGTGTGAGCTGGACCATAGCAGAGCGCGGGGCGTTGTCCACGGGCTACGGTCCTGGACCGGCACGCGCGGGCGGCTCCGTTCCCAACGCGGCGGCATTCGACTATCACCTACGGCTCGTGAGGCATCCGCGCGTCGGCGCACGTCATTGGAGATCCATGGACGCCCAACCAGATCAGGCTACCCGGTCCGTGGCCGCCGCGGATGCGGCCGTATCGGCCAAGCCGGTCATGCGGCTCATCCTCGCCTCGGCCTCGCCGCGCCGCCTCGCCCTGCTCCAGCAGATCGGCATCGAGCCGGACGCCCTACTTCCGGCTGATGTCGACGAGACGCCGCTCAAGTCGGAAGCGCCGCGCGAACTGGCCCGCCGCCTCGCCCGGGCGAAGCTCGCCGCCGCGCAGGCCGCCCTGCCCCCGCGCGAGGACGGGGCGGCCACCTGGGTGCTCGCGGCCGACACCGTGGTGGCGGTCGGCCGCCGCGTCCTGCCGAAGGCCGAGGTGCCGGACGAGGCCGCCGATTGCCTGCGCCTGTTATCTGGACGCCAGCACCGCGTGTTCACCGCCATCTGCCTGCTGTCGCCGAAGGGCGTGCGCCGCGAGCGGATCGTCGAGAGCCGTGTCCGCTTCAAGCGCCTGTCTCCGCGGGAGATGACGCGCTACCTCGCCTCGGGCGAGTGGCGGGGCAAGGCCGGGGCCTACGCGATTCAGGGGCTCGCCGGCGCCTTCGTGGTCAAGCTCGTCGGCTCCTACAGCGCCGTCGTCGGCCTGCCGCTCTACGAGACGATGAACCTCCTCGACGGCGAGGGCTTTCCGGTGCGGAGCGGCTGGGGAGCGATGACGTGACCAAAACCTCGGCGCAGGCCGTACCCTGCCCGATCTGCGGCCGCCCGGCCGATCCGCGCCTGAGGCCGTTCTGCTCCGAGCGCTGCTCGGACATCGATCTCGGCCGCTGGCTCAGCGACCGCTACGTGATTCCGACGTCGGACGACGATGACGGCGAGCCGGAATTGCCGCCAAACCCCGATCGTCGCTAGGCTGCCGGAACATTCGATTGGGTCGCCCGGATCAGGCTGGACAGGCCGAAGGGCACTGACTATACCCCCCCTCCAGCCGGAGCCGCAGAGCGGCGAGGCGGGAGCCCAGGTAGCTCAGTTGGTAGAGCATGCGACTGAAAATCGCAGTGTCGGCGGTTCGACTCCGTCCCTGGGCACCATCGCTCTCTTAACGTGTTGAGCGGCCACGACGAATAGCAAAATCAGCGACTTAGACCGCCCGATTGGTACAAGCGGGTGGTACAATGGCGTTGATGACGACGCGTCCCTGGAAGCATCCCAAGACCGCCTCCTACTACCTGCGCCGGGGCGTGCCGCTCGACCTGCGCGCGCTCGTCGGCAAGCGCGAGAAGGTCAGCCTCGGCACCAAAGATCCTGTTGAGGCGAAGCGCCTGCACGCCATCGCTCTCCTGGAGCTGGAGCAGCGTTGGGCAGCGTTGCGGGTGGGACCGCGCCGCCTGAGCGAGCGCGAGGCGCACGAACTCGCTGCCCCTTTCTACGACCACTGGATCGGGGTGTATCGCGACGAGCCCAACTGACATTGAACAGCGCCTGCCCCCGCCAGTACACGTTCAGGGTCGTGCCTCGTGGCGCGATGAACAGGCCGGGGTCGTGCAGGACATCGTGCCACCATCCTCCGCGGGTGCTCTCACCAGCAGTCGGTCGAACACACCATAGCGCGAGGCCGTGAGCCTGATGCTTGGCTCGAAGTTCCCGATGTTCGTTGCCTGGGGGACGGCAGGTCAGGTCAGGGGTGACTGATGGAGACCATCGTCCCGGGCTCGCCGTCCGCTACGCGAACCTTGGCGTTCAACTGATTGGCCAGGGCCTCGACGATGCTCGTTCCGAGGCCGGGTCGGCCACTGATCGGTTCGGTTGGCATCCCGATCCCGTCGTCGCTCACCATCAAGGTCCACTCGGAACCATGGGACCGGTAATCCACCTTGATGGTGCCCTTGCTCTGGCCCGGGAAGGCGTGCTTGAGCGCGTTGATGACGAGTTCGGTCACGATCAGGCCGAGGCTCACCGAGATGTCCGCACCGACCGCACTGTCGTCGGCGGCAGCCTTCAGCGACACTAGGTTGTGGTCTCGGATCATCGAGGCCCCGATGCTGTCGCAGAGTCCCTCGAAGTAGCTCCTCAGCGCCACGTCGCCGAGCCGCTGCGGGGCAAGGTGCTTCTGGACGGCCGCAATCGACATGACGCGATGGTGGGCCTCGTGAAGATGGCCTCGTGTCTCGTCGGAGGTGGCACGCGTGGCACTCATCATCAGCACGCTGGCGATGATCTGGAGGCTGTTGGCGACCCGATGCTGAAGCTCCTGGAGGAGAATGGCCTTCTCCCGCAGCAGGTCGTCCTTCAGCTTCTCGGCAATCCGGGCGTCCGTGATATCGGCGACGGTGAGGAGAAGCCGCACGTGGTCTGGCTGGCCGTAGTCGAGCTTTCGCGCGTTCAGGACCAGGCGCCGGTTCTCGCGTCCAGGGCGGCGAAGGTCCATCTCATAGGCATCAATGTTTGCGGCTCCGGACGCTGTCGCTCTGAGCAGGGACCGAAGCTGGGGCACGTCCCACTCGCCGCTGCCCAGCACGGAAAACTGGGCGCCGGGCACGCTCGACGGGTCGATCTGAAAGGTGTGGCAGAAGCAGGCACTGGCAGCCGTGATGCTCAGGTCGGCCTCGAGAAGAAGGAGCGGAGCGTTCGAGGAAGCGACCAGCGCCAGCGCCAAGCCATCGACGGCACCGGGATGAGGAATGGCTGGCGAGGACATGGCGCGCTCCGAGTAGGCGCTGGAGATCGGCGCAGCCGACGGCGTCCTAGGCGATACGATGAATGAGGTTGGACCGGTTCAGGCGTGCGGCCAACCTTTGATTTGCGACAATCGTATCATGATTTCGGACCGGTGATAGAAGATATTTTCATGCTTAAAATGCGGCGCTTCGCTGGAAACAAATTTAAATTTCAAATGTTGAAGGAATATATTGCGAGGCATTTATTTCGCATTTCCTAAGAAATACATGTTTTATATCAGTGTGATAAGCTAAAAATTGGAAATTAATCGAGTGCCGTCATCTGCCCCTCTGGCCCCTGTTTTGCAAAGCCTTGATGCCGCAATCCCCCATCTCTCGGTTCCCATCGCAACATGACGAGCCTATTCCTGCAGCGCCTTGGGGGGCCACCCCGCCGCTTCCACGGCGTGAGAACCGTGCTTGGTGGTGAGCGAGCAAGCGGCGTGACGCGGCGAATGTCTGCCGGCACATCAGACGCCAGCGCCGCGTGACACCAGCCCACCAGCAGCAGGACCTACCCGCCTACCTTCAGAGTTCAAGCTGGCGCTCCAGGCCGGTACGTCCTGAAAGTCTTGCTTCCAGGAGACCGAATTGACGCCGCGCCACGACGAGATCTCCTCCGACAATGACAGGGAAGCCTCACTCGAAGCTGAGGTCGCCCGACTGAGACTGGCCTTGGATGAAGCCGTCCGCCGTGCAGCCAGCAGCACATCCTCGGCCCTCATCGACCACGAGCGGGAGCTCGCGGAAGCGCGCGCCACATCGGCTCTGCATCAGGCACGTGCCGACGACCTGGAGCAGGCCTTTGCCGATCTGAAGGCACGCCATGCCACGTTGGCGACGAGCGAAGCGCGCTACCGCCTCGCGGTGGAAAGCGCCACGGACTATGCGATCTTCACCATCGATCTTGCCGGCCGCATCACCGGCTGGAATACGGGCGCGCAGAACCTGCTCGGATGGAGCGACGAGGAGGTCGTCGGACACCCCGCGAACGTCATCTTCACGCCTGAGGACGACCGCCATGCCATCCCCGAGGAGGAGATGAGGGTCGCCGTCAGCGAGGGCAGAGCCGACGACAACCGCTGGCACCTGCGCAAGGACGGCGCGCGGTTCTGGGCCAACGGGCTGATGATGCCCATGCGGGACGACGAGGGCGCCCTTGCTGGCTTCCTCAAGATCCTGAGGGACCGCACCGATGCCCGGCGTGCCAGCGAGCACCGGGAGCTTCTCATCAACGAACTGAACCATCGGGTGAAGAACACGCTGGCGACGGTCCAGGCGTTCGTTACCCAGACGCTTCGTACCGCCGCTTCCTTATCCGAGGCGCGTGAGGCCATCATCGCCCGCCTGATTGCGTTGGCAAAGGCGCATGACGTGCTGACCGCCGAGTGTTGGGAAGGCGCGGACCTCGCCCAGATCGTCGCCGACGCCCTGCGCGTTCACGCAGGTGATGGGCAACGGTGCACGTGGCAGGGCAATCCCGTCAGGGTCACGCCCCGCGTCGCCCTCGCCCTGTCGATGATGCTGCATGAACTGGCCACGAACGCGATCAAGTACGGTGCGCTCTCGAACGCGACCGGTAGCGTGGCCGTATCGTGGGCGCTGTCCTCTACCGATGGCCCGGGACCCGACGCCGACCTCCGGCTTGGTCTGCGATGGGAGGAGCGCGGCGGCCCGACCGTGACACCCCCGCTCCGAAAGGGCTTTGGCTCTCGACTGATCGAACGGGGGCTCGCCAACGAACTGAGCGGCGAGGTGCGCATGCACTACGAGTCTGCCGGTGTCGTGTGCACCCTCGAAATGCCTCTGGGAAGTGGCTGATCCTCCCAATCAACCCAATTCAAAACCAGCCGGTCGGGTCGATTGCGGCTCGTCCAAGTGTTGAAGATCGCCGCCGTCGGCTTCCGGCTGATCTCGCTCATGATGGCGATGAGGCGCGTCGAGAACCTTCCGGTTCACCACCACCGCCTCGCCGTGACCTTCCCACGTACACTGCGGGAAAACCGCGACATCGGGCGCGGATCAATCCCTTCAGGACACGGTCTACGTAGTCGGCGGTGCGACGGATCATCTGCACGCGATCCACACCCTATGGCATCAGGCCGCCTGCCGCCGCGAAACGCCGTGTGCCGTAGATCGGGGGAGCTTGGCGACCGCCACCCGTTCGACGATCTGGCGTCGCACGCTCAGCACGCCTGAGCGGCTTGACCACCCCGACACGAGCTTCTAGAGCCAACAACGCTGGAGACGTGGCCGAGCGGCTGAAGGCACTCGTTTGCTAAATGAGCATGCCCCGAAAGGGGTATCGAGGGTTCGAATCCCTCCGTCTCCGCCATTTAAGCCGTAAGTATATATCGCGGCTCACCGTTTTTCCGGACGTCTCTGCCGATCCGCCTCCCTGGTACAGAATGCTGGTACAGGACATGGCGCTTGATGCCTTTGATCTTCTTGTTGCCGTCGTAGCCGCGCAAGCCGGCTTGCGGGCCGGACGTGACGCTTTGCGAATCCAGGATCGCCGTCGATAGCTCGGGCTGGCGGCCCTGCTCACGGCGCACCGCCCGTGTCAGCAGGCTGCCGATCTCCGACCAGATCCCGTCAGACCGGAAGCGGTCGTGCCAGGTCCGCACGGTCTCCCACGCTCCGAAGTCCTTGGGCAGGTAGCGCCAGGGACAGCCGGTCTTGTCCAGGTACAGACAGGCATCCACCATCTCACGCAGATCTGCCGTCAGAGGATCGTAACCCGACAGGAGGGGCTCGATCGTCGCCCACTCCACAGCCGTCAGATCGCTTGGATAGCGCCGACCGTCAGCCCTGTAGGTCTCTCGATCTGCCTCAGTCCACATCGCCCGATCCTCCTCAGGAGGTCAACGCGGAACAGCATGAAATGGTCAAACAGGCTCTGATCTCCCACGGCTACGTCCGCGGCGAAGCTGATGCGACGGCTCGGTAGTAGAGCGGCTGTGCGACCTACGCGGTCGTTGCTTCATCGTCGAGTGCAGGCTTTGCCGCCGCGGCGGCTACAGCCTTAAGCGCTTGCGTCGCCGGTTCGGTGAGCATGGTTGCGTCTACGAGGTGTTCGTTCGCAACAAAATGATGTCAGGCAACCGCTTTCTGCAACGTTCGATGTTGAGGAAATCGAAGTACGTTGTTGCCGAATTCCAAACGATCGTTTGGAAGTACGATCTCTTTGCTGCCGAGTGGCAGTCTTTTTTGCTTCAGACGACTCGCTATCTGCTGCTTCAATCGAGGCGAATATGATCGCCGCATCAGCCATGCAGGGATTATTGTATGACTAGACATTATAGATGACCTCCTCGGCGCATCAAGGGCGATGCGCCGACAAATCATCAGTCGAAATGGGTACTGAGGCTGTGCTTACTGGCACATGAGTCGATTGTTAGTTAGAACCGTGCATCACTCGACATCCCAAACGGTCGGATCTGGTGTGATGCCGCACTCTCAAACCAACTCAGGTTTCTGACACGGCCATGTTTTGAATGAAGCAGAATTTTTCGTTAGACGTTTCAGAGCACACCCATTTAAGCCGTCCCGAATTTCGGCGTGTACCTTTTCAATGAATTGCTTGACGGTCTTACAAATCTGGTAAAAGATCGAACCTTCTTAGAAGGGGTTAATGCCGTGGACGGACAAACCGAAACTCAACCAATCAATCATATCGAAATTACGGCCGACATCGTCTCAGCATACATTTCGAACCACTCGGTTCCTGTCTCAGAGCTGCCAGCGCTTCTCTCAAGAGTGCATGCCGCCCTGGTTGGCCTCGGTAGCCCAGCGACGGCCGAAGCGTCCGGTCCGGAGAAGCTCACGCCCGCCCAGATGCGCAAGTCGATCACACCGGACGCGCTGATCAGCTTCCTCGACGGCAAGCCTTACAAGACCCTAAAGCGTCACCTGACGACCCACGGCCTAACGCTGGAAGCGTACCGCGCGCGCTACGGCTTGCCATCGGACTACCCGTCGACGGCCGCCAGCTACTCGGCACAGCGCTCCGAGCTGGCGCGCAGCCTCGGCCTCGGGCAGCAGCGCCGGAAGGCAATCCCGAATGCTGTCGAGGTCGCCGAGACAATCGATGACACACCGAAGCCCCGTGGTCGGCCGCGCAAAACCGCAGAGACGACTGTGGAGGCCCCCAAAGCTCGCGGCCGGAAGAAGGTTGCTGAACTGGCGTGAGGCCATGTAGGGCGACTGGAATCCGTTGGATTCCTATTGCGAAACGTAGGCGGCAACTACTGCCTACGCCATACCCCAGCCGAACTTCAAGCAGCCCGCGCTCTCATGATTTAGGGTATTTTCCAGCGAGCTGGATGCCGGCTCGCGTGAAGACAATGCGACCACATAAGGAGTTAGAGCATCTTCCATAATCCGGAGATCATGGAAGATGCTCTAGTATCGAAAATCTGCCTTATGGAGGACCAACTATCGCATAAATGATGAGGTAAAACATGGGGTTTGATAAATCTCCGAAAAATTCTTAATTGTCTGACAATAGCTTAATTCAGAGGTAGGTCGGTCTCCGCCATCTGCCTTCCACCGAAAACAGTCGTTTATGCTCGAGGCTTTGCCGACGCGCAGAAATCGATATGACCCCCATTTGTACCCGCAAGGATTGGCGGCGGATTTCCGCTTTTGATGCCTGCGCCAAACGGGGCTGCGTAGGTCCTTTCCTCAATCCTTGATCGAGTTGCGTCCAACCCGTGCATGTCTCCCGAAACCGTCGAGGCTCGGTGTAGGCAACACGGTGCAGGACTCAGAGCGCTTGCCGACGAAGGGGAGGCCGGTTCGGCGAAAGGAGGCGCGTCAAAACAATGCTTTAGAGCTGCGGCCAATTGCAACGCGATCGGCCGCAGCTCTAGCGCTTCAGCTTGGCGATAGCCGCCAAGGCTTCCAGGAGAACCGCCTCGGCCTGCACGACCTTGGCGAGGGCGAGATGGTCCTGGCGGTCCACGGAAACCAGGAAAGCGTCCAGCATCTCGGGGCAGTGCCGGACCAGCTCCCGGAAATGGTCGCCCTTCGGCGCGCATGAACCGGCGAACCAGTTCTTGACCGTGCGCTCGCCGGCGCCGGTCCATCGCGCGACGAGCTTCACAGCCGAGGGCCGGCCGCCCACCGAGCGCCGCAGCACCGCCGAGACCATTCCGGCAAACGTGTCGGCGTGATCGGGCGGGACGCGCCCGTTGCAGCCGCCATGAAACGAGTTGCCCTTCTTCGAAAACGACATTCCAGCCTCCACACGCTCTTGTTGCGCGGAAGGGACAGGACCCGATGCAGGGTGCGGACCTGAACCCCTGCGGGCGTAGCGGAATGGACCCAGAGGAATCGGCGAACGAGAAAGAGGCGCGCGGACAGACACGGGCGGTAGCCTACGTCCGGATGTCGACCGATCCCCAGCAATTCTCCATCGAGAACCAGCTCGCCGAGATCTGGAGGTACGCCGACCTACGCGGCTTCGAGGTCGTGAGGGTCTACGAGGATGCGGGGCGCAGCGGCCTCACCCTCGGCGGCCGCGAGGGCCTGACGCGCCTGATGGCGGACGTTGCTTCGGGATCGGCTGACTTCCAGGCCATCCTCGCCTACGACATCAGCCGCTGGGGCCGGTTCCAGGACGCGGACGAGGGCGCCCACTACGAGTTCCTGTGTTCGCGCGCCGGCATCCAGGTCCACTACTGCGCCGAGCAGTTCGACAACGACGGGACGACGAGTTCGGTCCTGCTCAAGGCGGTCAAGCGTGTCATGGCGCGGGAGCACAGCCGTGAGCTCTCGGTAAAGGTGTTCGCCGGCCAATGCCGACTGGTCGAGAAGGGATTCCGCCAGGGCGGGATGGCCGGCTTCGGACTGCGTCGGCTGCTGGTGGACGAAGGCGGCATCCCGAAGGGCGAACTCAGCCTCGGCCAGCGCAAGAGCCTCCAGACCGACCGGGTGATCCTGGTGCCCGGTCCCGACGGGGAAGTCGACACGGTCCGGAGGATGTACCGCATGTTCGTCGAGGACGGCCGCGGCGAAGCCGAGATCGCAGCGGCCCTCAATCTCGAGGGCGTCAGGACCGATCTCGGGCATCGCTGGACGCGTGGCACAGTCCATGAGGTGCTGACCAACGAGAAGTACGTCGGCAACAACCGCCTGTCGGCCGTGCAGGAAAGGGCGATGATCGTGCGTGCCATGGAGCGCGGCGTGCAAGCCGACAAGATCGCGGCAGCCCTCTGCATCCGGCCCGAGAGCGTCCAACGCAAGGTTCGCATGCTGGACGGCATTTGCGATGAGGCCGTGTCCCTGTTGAAGGACAAGCAGTGCCCCATGGCCGTGTTCGAGATCCTTCAGAAGATGAAGCCGCTCCGACAGATCGAGGCCGCCGAGCTCCTTGTCGGAGCGAACAACTACACGGTGAACTACGCCTCGGCGATCCTGGCCATGACGCCGCAATCGGGCCTCGTGGACGGTGGCGTCCGGAAGAAGGTCAAGGGCGTCACGCCGGAGGCGCTGGCCCGGATGGAACGGGAACTCGCCAAGCTCCAGGAATCGGTCACGTCCATCCAGGAGACCTATGGTCGGGACACTTTGGAGCTGACGGTCGTCCGCGGCTACCTCTCCAAGCTTCTGAGAAACGGGCGCATCGTACGGTACCTCGTCCAGAACCGGCCCGAGTTCCTCGACGAATTTCAGGCGATCACCGAGAGCAAGTCGACCTTGCTTGTGGAGGCGGCGGCCTGAGGCACGTGACCGATCCGGGAGGCCATCTTCGCTTGGTCGAAAGCCTCGGCAAGGTACTTCAGATCCTCCATCATCGATGCTCCCACATGCTCCCGTCCTGTTCCTGCGACGCTTAGAGCCGTGCCCGATCGCACTGCAATCGGACACGGCTCTAAGTCTTTGTTTCAACGCACTCTCTTACGCCGAACCGGCGTCCATTTCGGCGGAGAGCGCTCTAGTCGTGAAGCAACGAGGCAACCTCGTCACAGATGCGGTGAAATTCAGGGGACGCGAATAGGCTCACCGTTCGCGGTCGTGGAAAGGGTATGTCCAGTTGCGCCGAGATCCGCCCGGGTCTGGACTTCATCACGACCACCCGGTCGGCGAGAAAGACGGCCTCGTCGACACCGTGCGTGACCAGGAGCGTGGTCGTCTTGCCGCCGAGCCAGATGCGCTGGAGCTCGAGATTCATCGTCCGTCTCAGGATCTGATCCAGGGCTCCGAAGGGTTCGTCGAGGAGCAGAACGGAGGGGTTCGTCACGATCGAACGCGCGATGGCGACGCGCTGCCGCATGCCGCCGGACAGTTCGCCGGGAAGCGAGTTCTCGAAACCGGCAAGACCGACCAGGTTTATGAGTGCGTTGATCTGGTCACCGGCTTTCGCGACCGGGCGCCCCAGGACCTCCAGGGGAAGGGCGATGTTCTCGCTGACGGTCCGCCAGGGAAGCAACGCCGGATCTTGGAACGCGATGCCGAGCTCGCCCCGCGCCCTTACGTCCGTGACCGATTCCCCATTGACGGCGATGGCGCCCTCATCCGGGATTTCGAGACCGGCAACGAGCCGCAGTAAGGTCGACTTGCCACATCCGGACGGGCCGATGAGCGCGGTCAATGATCCCCGGGGGCAATCGAGAGACACGCTGTCGAGGGCTTGGAGGAAATCCCCTGCCTGCCTCTTCCGCTTGTGGAACTTCTTGCTCACGCCCTCGATCAAGAGGCCGCTTCCGACGGGCTCCTCGTGTTGCCAGGCGGGTGAGACCACCCTCATGTTCGCACGCATGTCGCGACTCCGCTAAAGCAAGCCGCGGGACGTCCGCGCAAGCAGGATTCGTCGGATCTGTCGGGTAGCGGCCGACCCGGCTTTCCGGACGATCGAGGCGCGCCCGGTCGGAAGCAAGGATCGCGCCGTAGCGGGGCCGGCGCCTGGACCCCGGACGTTGCATCGGCGCTTTCGCGCATAATCTTGGCATGTTGAGTAAATTGCAGGCAAAAATTCCCCGTCGGGCGTGCCACCTTAGGGGGAACCAGGTTTCGGCAGAGCATCGATAAGTCCAATATCAAGGCTTGCCCAAATGCGGTCATCGGATACGATCCGGCCTGTCTTAACTCGAGAAAGAGAAGACGAGCTCCTCACGATCGACCGGCGGAGAGCCGGGCCTTGGTGCAGGCCTTCCTACGAGCCCGACGCCGCGCCTTCTGGTGCGTGCGCGGGTGACCCGTGCAAGGCGAGAGCTTCTCATCAAACTGATTCCGTCTGAAGCTGGCGCACGGTGGTCGTGCGGACCGCGCAGTGGCGTGTCCGGCCTGCACCGTCTCAACATAGGGACCCTAGGAATGCGCAGCACCATAACGCGGCGGCAGTTCGGTGCCGGCCTGATCGGCGGATGCGGCGCCGCGATCGCAGCATCCGCCGGCTATCCCCTCGCGGCGGCAGCTCTCACGCCGATGACCTTCCAGGCGAACTGGTTCAACGATCCCGAATTCCTCGGCTACATGCTGGCCATCGACAAGGGTTACTACGAGGAAGCCGGCCTCAAGGTGACGTACCTGCCGGGCGGACCGAACGTCATTCCGGAAGGCTCGCTTCTCGCCAGGAAGTCCGACGTCGCCCTGACGGCCATGCTCACGACCGCCGCGGCCATCGTGCAGAAGGGCGCACCGTTGACGGTCATCGGAACGCAGTATCAGAAAAGCCCTCTCGGTCTCATCGCGATGGAATCGAGCATGATCCAGAAGCCGGCCGATCTTGCCGGCAAGACCGTTGCCGTTCCGACGCTGACGTCCGAGTTGTTCAAGACCTTCGTCAAGCTTCACAAGATCGAGAATTTGAAGACCGTACCCTATGCCTTCAATCCCGCGCCCCTCATAAACGGGGAAGTGGATGCGATGGTCGACTTCGTCACGCAGGTTCCATTCCTCATCAAGCAGACCTCCGGCAAGTCGGCCAACTACCTGCTCTTCGACGATCACGGCCTGCCGCTCTTCATCGATCTCGTGACCGTCACCCGGGATACGCTCGCAACGAAGCGTCCGGAACTGCTGCGCTTTCTGAGAGCGAGCCGGCGAGGATGGGCCGAGAACTTTGCCGACCCCGCGAAGTATCCCCCGTTGTACCACGACACGTGGTTCAAGGGATCCGGATCCACTTTGGGAGCGGAGAACTTCTTCAACGCCTCGCAGCCGTCGTTGATGGACAACCCCCGCGGCCTCTACACCCTCGATGCCGCGGCCATAGAGGCCAACCTGGCATCGCTCAGGAGCGTCGGCATCAACGGGACGAAGGACATGTTCGACACGAGCCTGCTCGCCGAGCTGTGATGGACATGCGGACCTTCGGAACGGCAGGCGGCCCGCTCTCGACGAGGCGCATCCCCGGCGCGATCAGGACGATCCTGGTTGTCCTGTGCCTGATGTCATGCTGGGAGGCCGTCGGTCGACTTCCCGTGGACGGGGTGAGGGTCGTCCCGCCCCTGTCGGGCGTCCTTTCGGACTATGTCGCCAATAGCGACATCTACGGCAGCCACATTGCCGCGACCGCGGCGACGTCGGCCTACGGCTTCGTCATGGGCGCGGCGATCGCGGCCGTCGCCGCACTGGTCTTCTGCATCGCCCCGACCGTGGAACTGGTCTTCAGAGGGGTCAACATAGCGCTGTTCGCCGTGCCCGCCATCGCGATCGGTCCGCTCCTGGTCCTGCTGCTCGACGGCCAGTGGCCGCAGATCGTCCTGTCGGCGACGATGATCTATTTCCCGGCCATGGCGGCGATGCTCGTCGGGCTGCGGGACATCGATCCGCGCCACGCGGATCTCGTCAGAGCCTACGGCGGCGGCGACCTCGCCTTGATGCGGTTCGTCAGGATACGCAGCGCGGTCCCGAGCGCGATGGCGGGGTTGCGCGTCGCCGCGTCCCTGTCGGTCCTCGGGGCGATCCTGGGAGAATTCGGCTCGGGCGAACGATGGGGCCTGGGCACCTTCCTGCTGGGCTCGCTCGGCCAGTCGAACGCCGATCGCCTATGGGGCATCAGCATCGCAGCGGCGGGGCTGGCGCTGGCCGGATACGGGCTGTTCTCGATTCTCGGGTCCGCCCTGGTCGGGGCGACCATACCGGTGACGTTGGCGGCCGGCCGCATGCCCGACGATATGCACGGTCAAACTCCCAGACGGACGATCGCCAGGTTCGCCCTGACCGGCGCATCGATCTTGCTCCCGTTCCTCCTGTGGTGGGCCGTCCTGCGCTTGGCCGACATCAGTCCCATCGTTGCGCCAAGACCGTTGGACGTCGTTGCTTACCTGTCGTGGGAAGACGGTGCGTCGCAGGCGCGAACGGTCCTGCTCCAGGCCCTCGGGCAGACGGTCCCGCTGGCGCTGCTGGGGTTGGTCGCAGGCCTCGGCACGGCGTTCCTGCTCGCGGCTTCGTCGGTCCTGTATCCCAGGGTCCTGCGGGCCGTGCTTCCGGCGGCGATGGTGCTGCAGAGCACGCCGCTCGTCGCGATCACGCCGATCGTTCTCCTCTTGCTGGGAAGGAGTGTCTCCGCATGCGTCTTCATGGCCGTCATCGTCGTCTTCTTTCCGGCCTTCGTCCTGCTGGTACAGGGATTTGCCGTCGTTCCTCGCGCTGCGCTGGAAACGGTCGACGTCTATGGCGGAGGTTCATTGAAGAAGCTTCGCTTGATCTCGATACCGTATTCCTTTCGCTACGTCGTCGCGGCCGCCAAACTGGTCGCACCGCGTGCGCTTCTGGGCGTGATGATCGCCGAGTGGCTGCTCACGGGAACCGGCCTCGGCAACCTGATGGACGTTTCGCGCGGCACCCTGGACTACGGGATGGTTTGGAGCGCGGCTATCCTCAGCATCATCGTATCGGTGGCGGCCTATCAATGCGCCGCGCTGCTTGAGGTTGTCGCGCGCCTTAGAGGCACCGCGTGATCTAGGCCGCGGGCGCAGCTCATGAAAACCGATGTCGCCGGCATGGACGTGAACAGTGTGGCCGACCACGGCGTCTGGCTCCGGGACCCTGTCGCGGTCCTCGCCGAAGGTGCCGAGCGCGGGATCGTCGTGTCGGGCGGCGTAATCAAGGAGTTGGTCGGGCGTGCGGGGCCGCGGACACAGGTCGCCGAGATTTTCGATGCGGGCCGTCACGTCGTCCTACCCGGCCTAGTCAACGCGCACCATCACTTCTTCCAGACGCTCACGCGCGCCCACCCTCAGGCCCTCGACAAGGACCTGTTTCCTTGGCTTCAGGCGCTGTATCCCGTCTGGGGGCACGCGCTCGACCGTCGGTCGTTCAGGTTGGGCGTACGCGTCGCGCTCGCGGAACTCCTGATGTCCGGCTGCACGACGACGACGGACCATCTGTTCGTCTTTCCGGCGGACATGCCGGATGCCGTCGATATCGAGATCCAGGAAGCCCGTGCCCTCGGCATGAGGATCGCCCTGACCCGCGGCGCGATAAACCTGGGCTTCGACGACGGCGGCATCGCCGACCCGAGGCTCATGCAGGATCACGATACGGTCATGGCCGACTGCGAGCGGGTGATCGCCCTGTACCATGATCCGGCGCCGGGCTCGTTCTCCACCGTCGCCCTGGCGCCGTGCGCACCCTTCAACGTGACCAAGCGCCTGATGATCGACAGCGCCGAACTGGCCAAGCGCCACGGTTGCAGGCTTCACACGCATCTCGGCGAGACCGCCGACGAGAACCGCTACTGCGAAGCGCATTTCGGGTGCCGTCCGATCGAGTACCTCGAGCAGACGGGCTGGCTGGGCGAACAGACGTGGCTCGCCCACGGCATCCATTTCACGAATGACGAGATCGCGCGGCTGGGCCGGCACCGGGTGAGCGTCTGCCATTGCCCCACGTCGAACATGGTCCTGTCCTCGGGCACGTGTCCGACGCGGGACCTGGAAGCGGCCGGTGTCGCGGTGGGACTCGGCGTCGACGGCTCGGCCTCGAACGACAGCTCGAACCTGATGGAGACGGTCAGGCACGCGACGATGCTCGGCAAGCTGCGTTACGGTGCCACGCAGATCACCCACTTGGACGCCCTGAGATGGGGGACCCGCGGCTCGGCCGAATGCCTCGGTCGACGGGACATCGGTACGATCGCCGTCGGTCAGCAGGCCGATCTGTCCCTGTTCGGCCTGGAGGAACTCCGCTTCTCAGGCTCGGGCGATCCCATAGCGGCCCTGGTCCTGTGCGGCGCCCACCGCGCGGATCGGGTCATGATCGGCGGGCGCTGGCGGGTCGTTGACGGCGAGCCGGTCGACGTCGATGTCGCGGAGCTTCGGAGGCAGCACGCCGCCGCCGCCAAGGCGTTCGTTTGAACGGCCGTCAGCCCAGTCCGCGTGTCGTTAACGTTAGGCACTCAGAAGGCTAAGTGTCTGAACTTGATCCGGATTATCATATTGAGGATCACTGTTACCATGAACTGAGCTCTCGCGTTGTCAGCCCACGCGCTAGCGGCGAACCTATTCGACATAAGCCTGGAAGGTGCTGCGGTTGATCGCGCCATCGAACACGAAGGGTGCCACGAGGCCGGACAGGCACAGTCCCGCCACGAAGGTCGTGGTCTTCCAATGGCCGTGCGGCACGACCGCCGCCAGGGCCGGTACCGGATCACCTTGGAAGCGGACAAGGCCGGAGCCTGTTCTTGGGCTAGCCGAAGGCCAGACCCGAGGGATGTCGAGGACTGCGTCGGCGACCTGCGCACGCGCAACGTGACATCGCACGTCGCGATCAACCGTGCCGTCTCCAAGACCGGCAAGGTGCGCAAGCCCGCCATCGATGGCCGCCCCACCCGCCATTCCGGCGACGCACTCAGCCAGCGCGGCCGCACGCGCATCGAGAAGGTCTTCGGCTGGGTTAGGGCCCAGGCCGGGCGCGACAAGGTCAAGGTCCGATCCTGGCCCAAACTCGATGCGGTCTTCACCTTCGTGCGCAAGCCGCTGCGCTCGGACGTGACGGCTTCCCACTACGCGTGTACCATCCAGGCCGTCTCGCGGATCGACCATGGCGAAACAAGCTTGACTGGATGTACACAGCCGGCGCCGTCAGGGCGGAATAGATATGACACGTCGAGAGTTTGGTGAAGGCACATGTCCATTCCATAGAACAGATACGGTCGAAAATTTCTCCACACTACTGAAAAATATATACGCTTAGCAGTCACGAACAATAAATTATTGTCATATATCACGACGGCGATAGGAGAATAAAGTGCAGCAGTCTATGCTATGGTGGAAAGTTCTATTTCATGAGATGGGTCCACCTGCTACAAAGCATAGTGATCCTCCGCTAGATTCACGAGCTCATCGACGCTCACAGTCGCTTGTATCACTCTTTAACAAATTAGTAGAGACTTCAAATACGCTTTTACTGCTTGAAATAGGTGCACATAATGCAGACGTCTCAATCGAATTTGTCCAAGCTAACAAGTTGCGACAAGCTTTTGCCTACGAGGCATCTCCAACTATATACAATAAAACAGTAGAACGTAATATTCCGAAGCAAGTTAATTATATAAATGAAGCAGTAGGTAGTTCATCCGGGCAATTAATATTTTATGAACCTCTATCAGGTGGCTACAAATCTCAATG
>NZ_CAXTBY010000015.1:43598-52809 GCF_964242245.1 uncultured Methylobacterium sp.
CATCCGGGCAATTAATATTTTATGAACCTCTATCAGGTGGCTACAAATCTCAATGGGGATCAATAAACAAGCGGAAAGATTTTGAAGAATTTCAAAGTATTAATGTAAATGCAATCACCTTACACACGGCTATTGTTCGTGCAGTAAATTCATCTAATATCGACTCAAAAATCGCACTGTGGATAGATGTCGAAGGGGCTACTTATGACGTGTTAGTAGGGTCCGACAAGCTGGTTCAGGAAAATATTTCCGTAGTTTTTGCTGAACTCAATGATACACAGGCATATGAATCCTCGGCGACATCTATCAAAGTAATAGATTATATGCTCAATGCCGGATTTGTACCAATAGCGCGTGATAATGAATGGCAAGACGCCTGGAATATAGTATTTATACATGAGTCTTTAGTGCCGTCATTGCAAGAAATAATTCTACCATGGCTAGCGGAAGAGGCAAGACTTATCAGCAAAGGACTGTAAGATTGATTCTTGCTGCTATGGATGATTCGCAGATATGATATTATATATAATACAAGTTCACAGAAATGTTGATCAACTGATCGAGCTCTGCTGGTTGCTGAAAGGCCCTCAGGCAAAAATATTGTGCTTAATTGATGAGGAAGGCGATATATCACCAAAGGATATGTACGAAGTGCGGGCGAGACTACCAGAAACAGCTATTGTTCGGTTTATTCCAAGTATAACGTGGGGTGGAATATCACAAGTCAAATCTTGGATTGAGGCAATGTCTTACGCCCATGAACGACTTGGAAGTTGGGAGTGGATTATCAATCTGTCTGCAGAATGTTTGCCGTTGAAATCTTCCGTAGAGCTCAACGACTTTTTAGCAGAAGGCTTCCGTAGGAATATCGTTAGCTACATGCTTTTCTATAGTGACCTCGGCTACAAAGTTGATAAGAAAAATGTCTCTACAAATGAATTAGTTGATGGCTGTGAGGAAATGCTTCGCTGTGATCCTCGTAGAATATCGGATTACGAAGTTAGCAGGGCCCGTATCCGCGCTGATGCTGGACAGGCAACTGAAGGAATTGTACAACGTATGATCATGGAGTGGCCGTTCCGTGGCGCATTAAGATGTAATGAAATCGGCAATAAGCGCATTTCGTTGAGGCGCCTAACCAAAATTGAATTAGATGACAGAGCAAGATTCCTATCGACATTTGGATTGAGCGGCGGAAGAGCTTGGTTCGGGTTCCATAGAGTGATGGTGTCAGCAATTCTTAATTCTAGTATTACACAGCAATTATATAATGGTTTGCAGCACTTTCTATGCCCAGACGAAATGTTTTTTCAAACTTTATATAATAATATTTCTGATAAGCTTCCTGGGCATTGTGAACCATTCAATTTCCACTTCGCCCAGGGTGAGCCGCTCCAAGTATCAGATGAAAATTCGAGCGAAATACTAAGCTCCGATGCTTGGTTTGTCCGGAAAGTCTCATACCACGAATGTCCTGCTATCCTCAATGCCGTCAGGGATCGCGTTAAATCATGAGCGATAAGACCTCCTTTTAATGGCGCAAGAGAGTGCCTGTAGAGTGAGCGGCGGACTCGGCTCCGAACACCCCGGCAGCCCCGTCGAGAAGCTGACCCTTCCACGTCGTGATCTGGTTGGGATGGACATCAAAGTGCTGGGCCAATTCGGCCAGGGTCTTCTCGCCCCGCAAGGCAGCCAGAGCCACCTTCGCCTTGAAGGCCGGGAGGTGGTTCCGGCGCTGTCGCTTGCTCATCGTCGCTCCTGATCCGCAGCCATCCTGGCCGCCGTCAGGCAGAAATTCCACCCAGCCCCGCCGTGCAGATTCCTCGAACAACCTCTCACCGGGGTGCGATTTGATGCATCATCGCTATCGGATCAGGAGTCTTCGCGTGGCTGATGCCGTCCGGTTCGTTCCACCAATCGGCGACCACCCACGCTACATGCTGCTCACGGGCGCGAGCCGCGGGATCGGTCATGCGACCCTCAAGCTGTTCCAGGGCTGATCGGCGACGCCAGCGACCGAGGACATCCGATGAACGATTATGAGAGCTACGACGCCCTCGGCCTCGCAGACCTCGTGCGTCGGCGAGAGGCGAGCCCCTTGGAGCTTCTGGACAGCGCGCTCAGCCTGACCGAGCAGCGCAATGGATCGCTCAATGCCGTCGTGTGGGCTGATCCGGAGCGGGCAAGGCGGGCAATCGCCGACGGCCTGCCGCAGGGACCGTTCCATGGCGTGCCGTTCCTGGTGAAGGATATCTCGGCCCCGGTGCAGGGCTTTCCGGCGACGGCGGGCTCTCGCCTGTTCGCGGGTCACGTGGCGGATACGGACTCGGAACTGGTCCGCCGCCACAAGGCTGCGGGCTTCGTCATCTTCGGCATGACCACGACCCCCGAGCTCGGAATGAACCCGACGAGCGAGGCCGCCCTCTACGGTCCGCCGACCCGCAATCCGTGGGACCTGAGCCGGTCCGCCGGAGGTTCCAGCGGCGGCGCGGCCGCCGCGGTGGCCGGTGGCATCGTGCCGCTCGCGCATGCCTCGGACGGCGCCGGTTCGATCCGCACGCCGGCGTCGTCGTGCGGCCTGTTCGGATTGAAGCCGACCCGGGGGCGGAACCCGATGGGCCCTAAGATCGGCGAGAGCTGGGGCGGGTTGGGCGTGACGCACGCCGTCTCCAGAACGGTCCGGGACAGCGCCGCGCTGCTCGACGCCACGCACGGAGGTGATCCCGGTGCTCCCTACGCCGCCCCCGATCCCGGCGGCTCGTTCCTGGACGCAGCGATGCGTCCACCGTCTTCACTCCGCATCGGTTTGGTCGAGGCGATGCCGGGCGGCGCTCCTGTCCACGCCGACTGCCTTGCCGCGCTGCACGAGGCCGCCGGGCTTTGTGCGGATCTGGGTCACCACGTCGAGCCGACGCGCTATCCGGATGTCGACTACGAGGCGCTGTTCCAAGCGCATTGTCTCGTCATCGCGGCGGGTTCGGCCGCGTCCATCGACGCTGAAACGCTGAAGCGGGGGCGACCGCTGCGCGATGGGGAGGTGGAGTTTTCGACGCACGACGCCGCCGAGTTCGCCCGCCGGTGCAGCGCCGTCGATTACGGCAAAGCCGTCGGTGCCTTCCATGCGGTCGGCCGCCGGATGGCCGTGCTGCTGCAACGCTTCGATGTGCTGCTCACGCCCACGTTGGCGGAGCCGCCGGCGGAACTCGGGCGCTTCGTAACGAGCTTGCCCTTCATGGAGTTGCGGCGAAAGGTTTCCGCCTATGCCGGCTTCCTCCCGACTGCGAACTACACGGGCCAACCCGCCGTGACGGTGCCGCTCTACTGGAACGAGAACAATCTGCCGATCGGCGTACAAGTGTTGGGTCCGTTCGGAGGGGAGAGGGTGTTGTTCGCATTGTCGGGCCAGCTCGAAATGGCGCGCCCTTGGTTTCACAGGAGACCAGCCGCATTCGCGGCCTCTGCCTGATGCCATCATGATGACGCCCGTCGGGCAGACGGCCGTGAATGGCCAGCTCGCTGCTGAAGCCTATCCCGCCCGAACGGCTGGCGCATTCGCATCACTGGCCCGACTCATCCCTGGCCCGACTCCTGCACAGACGTTTACGTGTGCAAGGCCCGCACGCCGGAGTGTTGGCGATGCGCCGCCGCGGCACCGGGTCGTTACCGGGACAAGACGCTGCCGCCACGGCAAATCGAGCCGCGCCGACGACGCGTGGAAACGATCTGGAATTGGCCTCGGATTGTGATGAAGCAGAGTTTCCCTTGCGTTCTACAAGGTTCGGGCAAGGTTCGGGTTTGCACAAAGCGGGGAGCTGATTCCCCGCTCCACTGGGAGAGTGCCGGATGTTTCGACCTTTGCGTGACCGCGCCGCCGCATTGATCGCCGGCACCGCTTTTGCCTTCGGAGCCCTCGGCGGCGCCGGCTCGGCGGTGGCCCAGACGGCGACACCCGCGCCCACCGCCGCGTCCGGCTCGACGACGCTCGACAATGTCCGCAAGCGTGGCGAGTTGCTGTGCGGCATCGCCGGCAGCGTTCCGGGCTTTTCGCTGCCCGACAGCCAGGGCGTGATGCGCGGCCTGGACGCCGATAGCTGCCGGTTGGTGGCCGCTGCTGCGCTTGGCGATGCGAACAAGGTCAAGTTCGTCGTGACGACCGCGCAGAATCGGTTCACCGCGCTGCAATCCGGTGAAATCGACCTGCTGGTTCGCAGCACCACCTGGACGCTGTCGCGGGAAGGCAATCTCGGGCTGGTCTTCGCCTGGGTCAACTACTTCGACGGCACCGGCTTCCTGGTGAAGACCTCCGCCGGCATCAAGAACGCCAAGGAAATGGATGGCGCGACGGTGTGCGTGCAGCCGGGCACCAGCACCGAGCTGGCGATCGCCGACTTCTATCGCCTGAACAACATGAAGTTCACGCCGATCCTGATCAACGACAACGTAGAGATCCAGGGCGCCTTCCTGTCCGGCCGCTGCGACGCCTATTCGACCGACGCCTCCGCCTTGGCGACCTTCCGCTTCAGCCAGGGTTCGAAAGCCAATGAACTGATCCTGCTGCCGGACATCATCAGCAAGGAGCCGCTCGGCGCGATGGTGCGCAAGGGCGACGACAAGTGGTTCGACATGGTACGCTGGTCCTACATCGCGCAGCTGACCGCCGAGGAGAACGGCATCACCAGCCAGAACATCGACACCTTCGCCGACAGCAAGAGCCCCGACATTCGCCGCCTGCTCGGGCTTCAGGGCGATCTCGGCAAGGCGCTCGGGGTCGACAACAAGTGGGCCTACAACATCATCAAGCAGGTCGGCAACTTCGGCGAGATGTGGGACCGTAACATCACCCCGATGGGCGTGCCGCGCGGCATCAACAACCTGTGGAACAAGGGTGGACTACAGTACGCGCCGCCGCTGCGCTGAGATTCTGCGCGAGGAGGACGGTCTCCCCGCGTCGTTCGTGTCAGGGGATGGCCCGTGCATTGCGTACCACCGTAGAGTGCCGCGGGGAAAAGCTTGATGTCGAGTACCGCTACGACCGATCCGCGCCTGATGGCACCGCGCGCCGCACCCAAAAGGCGCATGCGGCTGTCCTGGTCGGATCCGACCTTCCGCTCGGTGATCTGGCAGGTGGTCATCGTCGGCATCATCGTCGCGATCGTCTGGTATCTGGCCGTCAACACCAACCGCAACCTCGCGGCCAGGAACATCGCCACCGGCTTCGCCTTCCTGTCGCGCAACGCCGGCATCCCGATCGGCGAGAGCCCGATCCCCTACGATCCCGCGGTCAGCACCTACGGTGATGCGCTGATCATCGGCATCCTGAACACACTGAAGATCGCGATCATCGGCGTCGTGCTCGCCACCATCCTGGGCACCGTCATCGGCATCGCCCGGCTGTCGCGCAACTGGCTGGTCTCCCGTCTGGCCGCCATCTACGTCGAGGTGCTGCGCGACATGCCGCTGCTGCTGCAGTTGTTGTTCTGGTACACCCTGCTGCAGGGCCTGCCCGGACCAAAGCAGAGCTTCCGCATCGGCGATGCGGTGTTCCTGTCCAATCGCGGCATCAAGTTTCCGGTCCTGGTCTGGGAGCCGGCGCATGGCTGGGCGTTGCTGGCCTTCGCGGTCGGGCTGGTCTGCACGCGGCTCTATGCCCGTGTGCTCCGCCAGCGTCAGGAGGCCACCGGCAGGCGTCCCGTGCTCTGGCCGGCGGCGCTCGGCTTCCTCGTCCTGCTGCCCGGCCTGATCTGGCAGGGGCTCGGCGGACCGTTCGCCCTCGACATGCCCGTGCTGCGCGGGTTCAACTTCCAGGGCGGCGGGCTGATCAGCCCGGAATACGGCGCCCTGCTGGTCGGCTTGGTGACCTACACCGCCTCCTACATCGCTGAGATCGTGCGGTCCGGCATCCAGGCCGTCTCCGGCGGCCAGTGGGAGGCCGGCGAGGCGCTCGGCCTGTCGCGCGCTCAGGTGATGCGGCGGATCGTGCTGCCGCAGGCGCTGCGCGTGATCATCCCGCCGATGACCAGCCAGTACCTGAACCTAACCAAGAACAGCTCCCTCGCGGTCGCGATCGGCTTCCAGGACGTGGTCTCGATCGCCGGCACGACGCTGAACCAGACCGGACAGGCGATCGAGGGCATCGCCTACGTCATGGCCGTCTACCTCACGATCAGCCTGTCGATCAGCCTGTTCATGAACTGGTACAACGCGCACATCGCGCTGGTGGAGCGTTAGGCCGTGAGCGATATCGCCGTACCCGCGCCCGTCGTCCTGCCGCCCACGGTCCTGCTCGGGCCCTGGCAGTGGCTGCGCGCCAACCTGTTCAACTCCTGGCTCTCGACAGCGGTCACCCTGGCGCTCGGCTACCTGCTGGTGCGCCTGACCGCCGGCGCGATCAGTTGGGGCCTGGTCAACGCCGTCTGGACCGTGCCGGCCGGCGCCAGCGGCGCCGCGGACAACGCCGCCTGTTCCGCGGTCAAGGGCGTCGGCGCCTGCTGGGCGGTGATCGCCGACAAGTACCGGTTCATCCTGTTCGGCCGCTACCCGTTCGACCAGCAATGGCGCCCGGCGATCTGCATCGCGCTGTTCATCGGGCTGTTCGTCGTGTCCGCCCTGCGCCGGTTCTGGCGCCGCGAACTCGCCTTCATCTGGATCGGCACGCTGCTGGCGATCGGCGTGCTGATGTGGGGCGGCATCCTCGGCATGCCCTACGTGGCGCAGGACAGTTGGGGTGGCTTGCCGATCACGCTGATCCTGTCGACCTTCGGGCTGGCCTTCGCCTTTCCGCTCGCCGTCCTGGTCGCCCTCGGCCGCCGATCGACCAACATGCCGGCCGTGAAGATGATCTGCGTGCTGTACGTCGAGTTGATCCGCGGGGTGCCGCTGATCAGCCTGCTGTTCATGGCCAGCGTGATGTTTCCGCTGTTCATGCCGGAGGGCGTGAACATCGACAAGCTGCTGCGCGCGCAGATCGCCTTCATCCTGTTCGCCGCCGCCTACCTGGCCGAGATCGTCCGCGGCGGGCTGCAAGCCTTGCCGAAGGGTCAGGCGGAAGCCGCCGACGCGCTCGGGCTGTCGTACTGGGCCAAGACCGGCAAGATCATCCTGCCGCAGGCGCTGCGCATGGTCATCCCGCCGCTGGTCAACACCTTCATCGGCTTCTTCAAGGACACCTCGCTGGTGCTGATCATCGGCATCTTTGACCTGCTGACCGCCGCGAAGGTCGCCATCAGCGAGCCGGCTTGGCAGGGCTTCTCCACGGAAGTCTACATCGTTCTGGCGATGATTTACTTCGCCTTCTGCTTTGCGATGTCCAAGTTCAGCCGGGGTCTTGAGCGCGAGTTCGACCGCTCCCGTCGCCGCTAGGAAGTGAAAGCTATGATCGAGGCCCAGACTCGTCCGCGCTCCGTCTCGTCGCCGGATGCGACGCCGGCCATCCTGCTCGACAAGGTGAACAAGTGGTACGGCCAGATGCACGTGCTGCGCGACGTCGCGCTCAGCGTGGCGCAGAAGGAGCGCGTGGTGGTCTGCGGTCCGTCCGGCTCCGGCAAGTCCACGATGATCCGCTGCATCAACCGGCTGGAAACCCACCAGCAGGGCCGCATCGTGGTCGACGGCACCGAACTGACCGACGACACCCGTGCCTTGGACACGATTCGACGCGAAGTCGGCATGGTGTTCCAGGGTTTCAACCTGTTCCCGCACCTGACGATCCTGGAAAACTGCACGCTGTCGCCGATCTGGGTCCGTAAGATGCCCAAGGCCGAGGCCGAAGAGTTGGCGATGAACTACCTGAAACGGGTCAAGATTCCCGAGCAGGCGAAGAAGTACCCTGGCCAGCTCTCCGGCGGCCAGCAGCAGCGCGTCGCCATCGCCCGGGCCCTCTGCATGAAGCCGAAGATCATGCTGTTCGACGAACCGACCTCGGCACTCGACCCCGAGATGATCAAGGAGGTGCTCGACACCATGATCGGGCTGGCCGAGACGGGCATGACGATGGTTTGCGTCACCCACGAAATGGGCTTCGCGCGTCAGGTGGCGGACCGCGTCGTGTTCATGGACCGTGGCGAGATCGTCGAAAGCGGGCCACCCAACGATCTGTTCGAGAATCCTCGCACCGATCGGTTGCAGGTGTTCCTCAGTCAGATCCTTCGCGGGCATTGACCGGTCGACCAAGGCGGCGTTGCTGGCCTGCCTGCGGCCCGCCAGGCAGCCGTGTGTAGGGCGGTGACAAAATCATCCACTGGAGCGTCGGCGGAGTGCTGATGCGGGCGGTGTAAAAGCCGGCCAGTGGAGATGCTTCTCTTTCGAGAGGGGCCAAGGATGTTCGTCGTGGAAGTCTGCGCGGCAGTTCGTCTTCAACGATGGCAACTCTCGTCTTGAGGCAGCTCGAGTATTTGGGCTGAGCCGCGATCCGCTACCGGCGCGAGCGCTGGTGCACGCCGTCGGGGACGACGATGGTGGCCGCCCGGCCTAGGGCCGCCGGAGATCTTGCGCTTGGTCACGCAGGCGCGGCTGTCGTTCTCGGAGCCGTTGTGGAGTGGGATCTCGGGCCGCTCCAGCACGCGGAGCAAGGCGGCCTTGTGCCGATGCAAGCGGGCGCGCAGCCGATCGCGCATCGCCGCGCCGGTGCGGCGAGTGAAGATCCTGTCGAAGCGGGCACGCAGGGCGCGGGCTCGTTTGGGGCAAGGGGCGCGGGCCCAGGCCTTGAGGTCGGCGTAGAACCACCAGATCAGAGTGCGGGTGATCCTCGGCAACAACGCGATCGAGCGGACCGCTCAGGAGGCGGACCACCTGCCGCCTGGAGATCGTCAGCCCGAGCCCCGACAGCATCGCCGTCAGACGCTCGCTCGTGACCGGACCCTGGACGTGGGCGCCCAGGAGGAAACGATGCAGATGGGGCCCGAACCCGCCGGTTAGGATCAAGACCCCGCAGGCGGACGTGGACCGGATCAAGGAGCGGCTGAAACGGCTGAAGGAGGCCTTGCAATGAGCGACGATTTCGAACTAGGGCCTGTTGTCCCTTGAACGAACTCTGGTGTCTGAGGTTTTCCTGTTTTCAGGCCAGGAAGCGTGATGCTGTCAGACGTGCAATGGCGCGGGCCTGCCGCAGGTTGGCGTCGCGGTACCCAGAATCGCGGTAGACGTTGCCTCTGCCGTGGACTAGGGCCTGTCGTGACTTCATCCAATCGAGGGGGGCGGCGAGGCAGAGGACGCC
>NZ_CAXTBY010000016.1:0-50825 GCF_964242245.1 uncultured Methylobacterium sp.
TCGGGCACCAGTCGCACCGCTGGAACCCGAAGATGCAGCCCTACATCTTCGGCACGCGCAACAACATCCACATCATCGACCTCGCGCAGACCGTGCCGGCGCTGCATCAGGCGCTGCAGGCGGTGAGCGACACCGTCGCCAAGGGCGGCCGCGTGCTGTTCGTCGGCACCAAGCGCCAGGCGGCCGATACGATCGCCGAGGCCGCCAAGCGCTCGGCGCAGTACTACGTCAACTCGCGCTGGCTGGGCGGCATGCTGACCAACTGGAAGACCATCTCGGGCTCGATCTCGCGCCTGCGCAAGGTCGACGAGACCCTGGACACCGGCGGCCCGGGCCTCACCAAGAAGGAGCGCCTGATGCTGTCGCGCGAGAAGGACAAGCTGGAGAAGGCGCTCGGCGGCATCAAGGACATGGGCGGCGTGCCCGACCTCCTGTTCGTGATCGACACGAACAAGGAGCAGCTCGCGATCAAGGAGGCCCAGCGCCTCGGGATTCCCGTGGCGGCAATCGTCGACACCAACTGCAACCCGGACGGCATCACCTACGTGGTCCCGGCCAACGACGATGCGGGCCGGGCGATCGCGCTGTACTGCGACCTGATCGCGCGGGCGGCGATCGACGGCATCTCCCGCGGGCAGGGCTCGTCGGGCGTCGATCTCGGCGCCTCCGAGGTCCCGATGGCCGAGGAGCTTCCCGCCAACGACGACGCGGCGGTCTCGGTCGAATCCGGTGCGCTCGATCCGGCGGATGTGGCCATGCTCGCCGAATCGACCGAGCATTTCGAGCTGCTCGCCGCCCCGCGCGGCGCGCCCGACGACCTGTCCAAGCTCCATGGCGCCGGACCGCAGATCGTGCAGAAGCTCAACGACGCCGGCATCTATCATTACTGGCAGATCGCCGCGATGAGCCCGGAGGACGTCGCCAAGGTCGATGCCGACCTGAAGCTCAACGACCGCTTCGGCCGCGAGGGCTGGGTCGCCCAGGCGCGCGGCTTCGTCGAGGCTCAGGCCGCCGCCTGAAGACCTGCGCTGAGCGGCTCCCTCTCCCGTTCGGGAGAGGGTTGGGGTGAGGGATCCAGGTCTCTCCGGAGAGGTCGCCTCCCTCACCCTGTCCCTCTCCCGCACGGACGAGGGGACCCGCGCTCGATCGAATCATTCCGGCCCGGCCGCTTCCAGCGCGCCGGGCCTCTGTCATCTGAACGACGCGAAAGGACCGGCCATGGCCAACATCACCGCCGCGATGGTGAAGGAGCTCCGCGAGAAGACCGGCGCGGGCATGATGGACTGCAAGGGCGCGCTGAACGAGACCGCGGGCGATCTCGAGGCGGCCATCGACTGGCTGCGCAAGAAGGGGCTGGCCAAGGCCGCCAAGAAGGCCGGGCGCGTGGCGGCCGAGGGCCTCGTGGCCGTCGAGTCCTCGGGTCACCACGCCGCGATCGTCGAGGTGAACTCCGAGACTGACTTCGTCGCGCGCAACGACGGGTTCCAGGCCTTCGTCCGCGAGGTCGCCAAGACCGCCCTCGACACCGACGGCACGCTGGATGGCCTCCAGGCCGCGCACTTCCCGGGCGACAGCGCCACCGTCGCGGAGAAGCTCCAGAGCCTCATCGCCACCATCGGCGAGAACATGAACCTGCGCCGCGTGGCCAAGCTCGACGTGGGCAAGGGCGTGATCGCGAGCTACGTCCACAATCAGGTGACCGAGGGCCTCGGCAAGATCGGCGTCCTCGTCGCGCTCGAATCCGCGGGCGACGTCGAGGCGCTCTCGACGCTCGGCCGCCAGATCGCGATGCACGTCGCGGCAACGAGCCCTGTGGCGCTGGACGCCTCGGGCGTCGATCCGGCGACCCTGGAGCGCGAGAGCAACATCCTGCGCGAGAAGAACGCCGGCAAGCCGGACCACGTGCTCGCCAAGATCGTCGAGAGCGGCCTGAAGACCTACTACAAGGAGGTCACCCTCCTGGAGCAGCCCTTCGTTCACGACGGCTCGAAGACCGTCTCCCAGGTGCTCAAGGAGGCCGCAGGCAAGGTCGGCGCGCCCATCGCCCTCACCGGCTTCGTGCGCTACGCGCTCGGCGAAGGCATCGAGAAGGAGGACGGTCCCGACTTCGCCACCGAGGTCGCCCAGCAGGCCGGCCGCACCTGATCCGTCCTGGAACCGTCGACGGCGGGAAGCCCCGGCCGCGAGGCTGGGGCTTTTTGCATCTCCGGGTGGAGCCATGCCCTCGACGGGTTCGTGCGCCCTGACGTAGAAGCCCCTCGCAACGAGCCGCGGCGCGTGCGCTGGGAGGGGATGGACGATGCCGGAGACGACGCCGTTTCGCCGGGTCCTCGTAAAACTCTCCGGCGAGGCGCTCGCCGCCCCCGACGGCTACTGGCTGCACCCGCCGACGCTCGCCGGCTTGGCCGAGGACATCGCCCGCGCCATCGAGACCGGCATCGAGATCGCGCTCGTCGTCGGCGGCGGCAACATGATCCGCGGCGCCCGCATTTCGCAGGCGGGCTTCATCGACCGCGCCACGGGCGACTCGCTGGGCATGATGGCCACCGTGATGAACTCCCTGGCGCTGGAGACGGCGCTGAACGCCGCCGGCGTCCCGGCCCGCACCATGTCGGCGGTCTCGATGCCGACGATCTGCGAGACCTACGCGCGCCAGCCGGCGCTCCACCACCTCGACAAGGGTCAGGTGGTGGTGCTCGCCGGCGGCACCGGCAACCCGTACTTCACCACCGACACGGCCGCCGTGCTGCGGGCGGCGGAACTGCGCTGCGACGCCGTGCTCAAGGCGACGCAGGTCGACGGCGTCTACTCCGCCGATCCGAAGCGGGACCCGACCGCCATCCGCTACGACCGCATCACCCACGACGAGGCGATCGCGCGCGACCTCAAGATCATGGACACGGCGGCCTTCGCGCTCGCCCGCGAGAGCCGCCTCTCGATCGTCGTCGGCTCGGTCCACCCGCCGAGTTCGATCACCGCGATCCTGACCGGCGCGAGCGCCTCGACCCACGTCGTTCCCTGAGCCTCCCTCACTGCCTTGCTCGGGCTGAGGCGGAATGATGCCGAGGAAATCATTGCGGATTTGCCGCGGCGTCCGGTTTGCGGACGCCACGGTTTTCGTTCATTGAACCCGTGACAGCCTCCGGCCTCGCAGGCCGGGGCGTACCACGAACACCCAGGCGTTTCGGGACCTTCAAGACGATGGCCACACCGGACTTCGACCTCGCCGACCTCAAGCGCCGCATGCAGGGCGCGGTCGCTGCGCTCTCCAAGGATCTCGGATCGCTGCGCACAGGGCGCGCGACGCCCAGCATCCTCGACCCGATCCAGGTGGACGCCTACGGCGCGTCGATGCCGATGGCGCAGGTGGCCACCGTCAGCGTGCCGGAGCCGCGCCTTCTCTCGATCTCGGTGTGGGACCGCAGCATGGTCACGGCGGTCGAGAAGGCGATCCGCGAGTCCGACCTCGGCCTCAACCCGCAGACCGAGGGGCAGACCATCCGGCTGCGCATCCCCGAGATGAACGAGCAGCGCCGCAAGGAGATGGTCAAGGTCGCCCACAAGTACACGGAGGAGGCGCGCGTGGCCGTGCGCCACGTGCGCCGCGACGGGCTCGACCACCTCAAGAAGCTCCTGAAGGACAGCGCCATCTCCGAGGACGACGAGAAGCGTCAGGCCACCGAGGTGCAGAAGGTCACCGACCAGCACATCGCCGACGTCGACGGCGTGCTCGCAGCCAAGGAGAAGGAGATCATGCAGGTGTGAGGCGGCCCTCTCCGTCGGCCGCCGCGCGATGAGGGCGAAGGCGTGTTGCCGATGCCCGGATGAGGCGCGGGTCTTCACACCCTTCGCGGGAGAGGGACAGGGTGAGGGATGAGAACGCGCCGGAATGGTCACGTCCCTCACTCCAGCCCTCTCCCCCTGGGAGAGGGGCCACCCGGCGCTTCGCCCGGGTCCACGAAGAATCGTTTCCGACGGATGTGTGAATCCTCAAAGCCCGTGCGGGAGAGGGGGTCGGGTGGAGCTGCCCGCCGTCGGCGCGGCGGCGCCAACGCCATGATTTCGGAAAGGCGCGAGGGGAGGGAACGCGTGGACGGTCAACACTCTGCGCGACACGCCATCGCTGAAATCCTGCCCGCGCCGTGGGCCGGATGACGGCGGCCCCGGACGCCGCCGCGGCGGGCACGCGGAAGAATCCCTTCGCGAACCGCGAGTTCGGCCTGCGCGTCGTCTCCGGTGTGGTGCTCGCCGTCGTCGCCGTCTCGGCGCTGGTGCTCGGCGGCTGGCCGTTCGCGCTGATCTGGCTCGTCGCCGGTATCGTCGGGGCAGGCGAGTGGATCGGCATGAGCCGCACCGGCCCGCGCCGGGCGCTCCTCGCGATCATCGCCGTGGCGCTTCTCGCGGCAGCCGCGTGCGCCCACGCCGATGCGCCCGCCCTCGTGATGCCAACGGTGCTCGCCCTCGGGGCGGTCCTGTGCGTCGTCGTCGCGCAGGGCGGCCCGGGGCGCCTGCGCGCGCTCGGCGCCCTCCTCGGCGGCGGCGTGATCGCCCTCGTACCGGTTGCGCTCCGGGACGCGCCTACGATCGGCATTCTCGGCCCGGCCTGGATGTTTGCCGTGGTGTGGTCGACGGACGTCGTCGCCTATGTCACCGGCCGCGCGCTCGGCGGCCCGAAGCTGATGCCCCGCGTCTCGCCGAAGAAGACGTGGTCGGGCGCGCTCGGGGGCTTGGCCGGTGCGGTCGCTGCCGGCATCGGCCTCGTCGCGTTCGCCCGTCCGCAGGGCTGGAGCCCGCTCGCGGACACGCCGCTGCCCCTCGTCGCCCTCGTCAGCGCGGCGGCGTCCGTGCTCAGCCAGGGCGGCGACCTGCTCGAATCCGCCCTGAAGCGCCGCTACGGCGTCAAGGATTCCGGGAAATCCATTCCCGGCCACGGCGGCGTCATGGACCGGCTCGACGGCTTCTTCGCCGTCGCCCTGCTCGCCGGCCTGTACCTGATCCTGCGCCGCCTCGCGGCATGACGGAGTTCTCGCCGTGACCCTCACCGTCACCATCCTCGGGGCCACCGGCTCGATCGGTCGCTCGACCGTCGATCTCCTGGCTCAGCACGCCGACCGGTTCCGCGTCGGCGCCGTCGTCGGCGGACGCGACGCGGCGGCGCTCGCCAGGGTCGCGCGCGAGACCGGGGCCGCCTTCGCGGCCCTGGCGGACGGGGAGGCCGGTCCGGCGCTCGCCGAGGCCCTGTCGGGCTCCGGCATCCCGTGCGGGGCCGGCGAATCCGCGGTGCTGGAGGCTGCGGCGCGCGACGCCGACATCGTCGTCGCCGCGATCAGCGGTGCGGCCGGCCTCAGGCCCACCCACGCGGCCCTGCGGCTGGGGCGCACCGTGGCGCTCGCCAACAAGGAGAGCCTCGTGTGCGCGGGCGACGCCTTCATGCGCGACGCCAAGCGCTGCGGGGCCCGCATCCTGCCGATGGACTCCGAGCACGACGCGCTGGCTCAGGCGCTGGCCGGGCGCTCCATCGACGACGTGACGACGATGATGATCACCGCGTCCGGCGGCCCGTTCCGGACTTGGCCCGCCGAGCGGATCGCCGCGGCGAGCGCCACCGAAGCCGCCGCGCACCCGACGTGGTCGATGGGCATGAAGATCAACATCGACTCCGCGTCCCTGATGAACAAGGGCCTCGAACTGATCGAGGCGCACCATCTGTTCGCGATCGAGCCCGCGCGCCTCGGCGTGATCGTGCACCCCCAGTCGATCGTCCACGGGATGATCTACTGGTGCGACGGGGCCGTGAGCGCCGAACTTGCGATGCCGGACATGCGGGTGCCGATCTCCCACTGCCTGGGGCTGGGCGACCGCCTCACCATCGCCCGCGGCCGGCCCCTCGACCTCGTCGCCGCCGGCAGCCTGACCTTCGAGGCCGCCGACGAGGCGCGCTTCCCGTGCCTGGCGCTCGCCCGCGCGGCGCTGTCGGAGGGCGGCGCGGCGCCGACGGTGATGAACGCGGCCAACGAGATCGCGGTTGCCGCCTTCATCCGCGGCGCGCTCACGTTCTACGGCATCGCAGCCCTGGTCGAGCGGGCCTGCACGCACTTCGCGGGCGTTCACCGCGTAGCGCCCGAGGACGTCGACGCGGCGCTGGCGATCGATGCCGAGGTGCGGGCCTGGAGCGCCGCGGCGCTGCCGCGGATGCGCGCAACGGGCTGACGGGAATGTCGGTGGATCGCGCCGGGAGCCACCCGGCTCCGCTCAGGTCTCCGGCCCGTACCCCGCGAAGAACACCCGCACGGCTTCCGCGATCCGGTAGTCGATCTCCTCGCCCATCACCGGGCCGCCGGCGCAGAACAGCAGCCGCGTCAGCAGACCGGCCTGGCACAGGTGCAGGAAATGCTTGGCGGCGAGGTCCGTGTCCCGCGCCCGCAACCGGCCGGCCTCGACCTGGACGTCGAGGTAGGCCGCCAAGCGCGTCACGCCCTGTGCCGGGCCGGCCTCGAAGAAGGCCTGCCCGAAGCGCGGGAACTTCTCGCAGGCGCCGATCACCATGCGGATCAGTGCAACGTGATCGGGCCGCACCATCTCCACGAGGTAGGTCGTGCCGAGCCGAGTCAGGACGGCGGCGACGTCAGGGTCGTCGGCGTCGAGCCGGAACAGCGCCTCGGCCAAGCACCGCTTCGCCTCCAGGGTCAGCGCCTCGAACAGCGCCTCCTTGCTGTCGAAGTACACGTAGAGCGTGCCCTTCGAGACGCTCGCGGCGCGGGCGATCTCGCCCATGCTCGCCCCGTCGAACCCGGCCGCCATGAACACGCGGCGCGCCCCGTCGAGGATCTGGCGGCGCTTGTCGCCCTCTGCACCCGCCTGAGCCTGAACCGGTTCCAGCGTCGTCGCGCCCGCGGACATCGTCATGATCCTGATTGACCGAACCGTTCGGTCAATGATACTTAGCGGCTGGCGGTGATGTGCGTCAACTCGCGCGCGCTGCTGACCGAACGGTTCGGTCATCATATTTCGAAGTCGGGATGGCGGCGATGTCACTTCGCGAGGACGGCGACCGGACGGAGGCGGCAAATCCTGCGGTGGACGAGGCACGGCCGGATCGCGAGAGTCCCTCGACCGTGGCCCGCAGGCCGGCGGACGCGCCCGCGGCAGCAGCCGTCGCGACCGCGCCGACCGCCAGGAAGCGTCCCGTCAAGAAGCTTCTCCTGCTCGGCGCTCTGGCCGCGGCGCTGACCGGCGGCGGCTACCAGGGCTGGCAGTGGTGGAGCGTGGGCCGCTTCTTCGTCTCGACCGACGACGCCTACGTCCAGGCCGACATCGCCGTGCTCGCCGCCAAGGTCTCCGGCTACCTCGACGCGGTCCCGGTGGTGAACGGTCAATCGATCCGAAAGGGCGACGTGATCGCGCGCCTCGACGACGGCGATTACCGCCTCGCGCTCCGGGCCGCACGGGACAAGCTCGCGACCCAGGAGAGCACGATCCTCCGGATCGGCCGTCAGGCCGAGGCCGCGCAGGCGCAGGTGGCGCAGATGGCGGCCCAGATCGACGCGGCCAGGGCCGATGCGGTGCGGGCGCTGGCCGACTACAACCGCTCGACGCAGATGCAGGCCGACTACGTCGCCAAGTCCCGCCTCGATCAGGCCAAGGCCGACCGCGACCGCACCGAGGCTACGGTGAAGGGCGCCGAGGCCGGCCTGATCGCGGCCAAGGCCAACGTGGATGTGCTCAGAGCCCAGCAGCGCGAGGCCGAGAGCCTCGCCGCGGAACTGCGCACGGCGGTCGACCGGGCGCAGCGCGACGTCGATTTCGCGGTGATCCGGGCGCCCTTCGACGGCGTCGTCGGCAACAAGGCGGTGGAAGCCGGTGCCTACGTCTCGCCGGGCTCGCGCGTCGCCGCCCTGGTGCCGCTGCGCAGCGTGCGGATCGACGCGAACTTCAAGGAGACGCAGCTCGTCCGGGTGCGGCCGGGCCAGCGCGCAATCATCGAGGTCGATGCCTATCCCAGCCGCGAGATCGTAGGCGAGGTCGAGTCGCTCTCGCCTGCCTCGGGCTCGGTGTTCAGCCTGCTGCCGCCGGACAACGCGACCGGCAACTTTACCAAGATCGTCCAGCGCCTGCCGGTCCGGGTGCGGGTGCCGGCCGACGTCGCGGGCGAGGGCCTGCTGCGTCCCGGCCTGTCGGTGGTCGTGCGCGTCGACACCCGCGCGGGCGCCGACGCGCCTCTGATCCGCGCCGCCGAGCGGCAGGACTGACGCGCGATGGCCGCAACCGCCGCCCTGGCCCCATCCTCGGCCGTTCCTGCCGAGCCGCCCCTCGACCGCCGCCGCATGGTGGCGTTCATCTGCATGGTCTTCGGGATGTTCATGGCGATCCTGGACATCCAGATCGTCTCGGCCTCCCTCAACGAGATCCAGGCCGGGCTGTCGGCGTCGGGCGACGAGATCCCCTGGGTCCAGACCAGCTACCTCATCGCCGAGGTCATCTCGATCCCGCTCTCGGGCACGCTCTCGCGGGTGCTCTCGACCCGGTGGATGTTCGTGATCTCGGCCGGCGGCTTCACCGCGATGAGCGTGATGTGCGCGACCTCCTCCTCGATCAACGAGATGATCGTCTGGCGCGCGCTCCAGGGCTTCATCGGCGGCGGCATGATCCCGACGGTGTTCGCCTCGGCCTTCACGATCTTCCCGCCGTCCAAGCGCGGCATCGTCTCGCCGATGATCGGCCTCGTGGCCACGCTCGCCCCCACCATCGGCCCCACCGTCGGCGGCTACCTCACCGACCTCCTGTCCTGGCACTGGCTGTTCCTGATCAACGTCGTGCCGGGCATCTTCGTCACGGTCTCGACGTGGGTTCTCGTCGATTTCGACAAGCCGAACCTCGACCTGTTCAAGAGCTTCGACTGGTTCGGGCTGGCCTTCATGGGGGGCATGCTCGGCTCCCTCGAGTACGTGCTGGAGGAGGGGCCCAACCACGATTGGATGCAGGACGAGGCGGTCGCCGCCTGCGCCGTCGTCGGCGCGGTCTCCGGCATCGGGTTCTTCTGGCGGGTGTTCACGGCGCGCCAGCCGATCGTGGACCTGCGCGCCTTCTCGGATCGCAACTTCGCCACCGGCTGCGTCGGGAGCTTCGTCCTCGGCATCGGCCTCTACGGCTTGACCTACCTCTACCCGGTCTACCTTGCCCGGGTGCGGGGCTACTCGGCCCTGCAGATCGGCGAGACGATGTTCGTCTCGGGGCTGTGCATGTTCGCCACGGCGCCGATCGCGGGCCGGCTCTCCGGCAAGGTCGATCCGCGCATCCTGATGGCGATGGGCTTTGCGGGGTTTGCCGCCGGCACCTGGATCGTCACCGGGCTGACCAAGGACTGGGACTTCTGGGAGCTCCTGTGGCCGCAGGTGCTGCGCGGCTGCTCGCTGATGCTGTGCATGATCCCGATCAACAACATCGCGCTGGGCACGCTGCCGCCCGCCCGGATGAAGAACGCGTCCGGCCTCTACAATCTCACGCGCAACCTCGGGGGCGCCGTCGGGCTCGCGCTCATCAACACCCTGATGAACGACCGCTGGGACCTGCACCTCGCCCGGCTGCACGAGCGCTTCACCTGGGCGAACGCCGTCGCCCTGGAGCGCCTCGACGCCATGCGGCGCCAGTTCGAGCCCTTCGGAAGCGACGCCGAGCGGATGGCGTTGAAGGCGATGGGCAACACCGTGCGCACGCAGGGGCTGGTGATGAGCTTCGAGGACGTCTTCCTGGTGCTGACCGGCCTGTTCCTGCTGATGGCCCTCGCCACGCCGCTGATCCGCCGTCCCGGTGCAGTGGCCGGCGGGGGAGGGCACTGAGGGCGTCTCGCTCTCACGCGCGGCGTCCGCGCGGGGATTATCGGGGACAAGCCCGCGTCCCGGGCGGGCGCCCGTCGCGGTTCGCGCGTGCCCGTGCGAGGTTGCCCCATCGCCCGCCGCGGGTTTGCGTTGGATCACGCCCGTCCCGATCTGCTACAGCGGTGGGCATGGCCCGATCGAGGCCCGAGGATCGACGCCGAGGATCGACGCATGGAATTCCTGTCCGCGATGGGCGGCACGGCGGCCGGCTTCTTCGGCGCGGTGATCCCGTTCCTGTTCGTGCTCACCGTCGTCGTGTTCGTGCACGAGATGGGACACTTCCTGGTCGGGCGCTGGTGCGGGGTCGGCGTCCACGCCTTCTCGCTCGGCTTCGGGCCGGAACTCGCGGGCTTCAACGACCGGCGCGGCACCCGCTGGAAGCTCTGCGCCATCCCGCTCGGCGGCTACGTCAAGTTCCACGGGGACGCCAACGGCGCCAGCGTTCCCGATCCCGAGACCCTCGCGCGGATGAGCCCGCAGGAGCGGGCGATCAGCTTCCCGACCCAGCCCGTGGCCAAGCGCGCCGCGATCGTCGTGGCCGGTCCGGTGGCCAACTTCATCCTGGCGATCCTGCTGTTTGCCGGTGCGATCTGGCTCGGCGGCCGCTACGAGCTGCCCGCGCGCGTCTCCGCGGTCGATCCCGGCAGCGCCGCCGCGCAGGCCGGGTTCGAGCCCGGCGACCTGATCAAGACCATCGACGGCGAGCCCATCCCCGACTTCAACGCGATGTACCGCGTCGTCACCGGCAGCGCCGGGACCACGCTGCGCTTCGTCGTCGAGCGCGCCGGCGCCGAGCGCGAGATCACCGCGACCCCGCAGACCTACGAGGAGAGCACGAAGTTCGGCCGCCATCGGATCGGTCGGCTCGGCATCCGTTCGCCCGCCGCCTCCGAGGCCAAGCTCGTCACCTACGGTCCGCTGGCCTCCGTCGGCCTCGGCGTGCACGAGACCGTCTTCGTGGTGGAGCGCACCTTCTCCTACCTCGGCAAGCTCGCCACCGGCCGCGAATCCGCCGATCAGCTCTCAGGCCCGATCGGCATCGCGCGGGTGTCGGGCGAGGTCGCCAAGGTCGGCGGCGTCGGCGGCCTCATCGGCCTGATCGCGCTGCTGTCGGTCTCGATCGGCATGCTCAACCTGTTCCCGGTGCCCCTGCTCGATGGCGGCCACCTGCTGTTCTACGCCTGCGAGGTCGTGCGCGGCCGGCCGCTGAGCGAGCGTGCCCAGGAGATCGGCTTCCGGGTCGGGCTGGCACTCGTCCTCGTGCTGATGCTGTTTGCAGCCTGGAACGACATCCTCAACCTCGGCGCCTCGTGGGGACGCGCGACCTGACCGCGTCCGGTTCGCCACATTCCGGCCGTCCTTGGCGGTCCGCGGGGTCCCGGGGCCGCCACGGGACCCGTTCGGTGGCGCCTCAATGCTGACCGAATTGGAACGAAGGCTACCGCTCCACGACGGCGTTCCGTTCCGAAAACATGCTGTCCTACAGAAGTTTACACATCATTCACCCTGCGGCGAACTGACATGGAACTTCTCGTCGTCGTTAAGTGGCCCTAAGGCCACGACCCGCCAAAATCCCCTCGGATCGTCTCCCCGCGGCGTTTGCTTGGCAGGGGAATCCCGCTAAGAGCTACGCTTGGACCAGGTACACGGGACGGTCGGCCAACGACCGCTCGTGGCGGGTGCGAACCCGTTCCGACACGAAGACAGACGGGCGAATAGATGATGTCGATGACGGGGAAGCGCCGGCGAAAGTCGGTGAAGCGGACCATCGTCCTAGCCGCAGCGGCAGGCCTCGCGCTGGTCGGCGCGGCGCAGGCTCAGCAGATCGTCGTCCAGGGCAACCGGCGCGTCGACGCCGACACCATCCGTTCCTACGTCACCGGCACGTCCTCCGGCTCCGCCGAGGAGGCCCGGCGCAACCTGCTCGCCAGCGGCATGTTCTCGGACGTGAAGGTCGCCGCCAGCGGCGGGCGCACCGTCGTGACGGTGCGCGAGAACAACCTCATCAACCGGGTGGTGTTCGAGGGCAACAAGAAGATCGAGAAGGCCACCCTTGAAGGTCAGATCGAGGCCAAGGCCCGCGGGGCCTTCAGCGAGGGCGTCATCAAGTCGGATCTCGAGCGGATCAAGGAGGTCTACCGCCGCGCCGGCCGCGGCACCGCCAAGGTCACCTACCGCACCGTCGACCTGCCCAACGGCAGCCTCGACGTGATCTATCAGATCGACGAGGGCGACAAGACCGGCATCGTGTCGATCAACTTCGTCGGCAACAACGCCTACTCGGAGTCGAAGCTGAGGGGGCTGATGTCCTCCTCGGAGATGAACTTCCTGTCGTTCATCAAGACATCGGACGTCTACGACCCCGACCGCATCTCCAACGACATGGATCTGGTGCGGCGCTACTATCTCAAGAACGGCTACGCCGATTTCCGCATCGTCAGCGCCGATTCCCGCTACGTCGAGGGCCCCGATGCCAACGGCTGGGTGATCACGGTCACCGTCGACGAGGGCGAGCAGTACACCGTCGGCGCCGTGGCGGTCGATTCACGCCTGCCCGGCCTCGATACGGGCAAACTCGACGGCGAGGTCCGCACCGCGATCGGCGACGTCTACAACGCCGAGGACGTGGAGAAGACGCTGACGGGCGTGACCAACCAGGTCGCGCGCGCCGGCTATCCCTTCGCGCAGGTGCGCCCCACCGGCCAGCGCGACCGCGCGACCCATCAGGTCTCCCTCGGCTTCGTGGTCGAGGACGGGCCGCGGGTCTACGTCGAGCGCATCAACGTCCGCGGCAACACGCGCACCCGCGACTACGTCATCCGGCGCGAGCTCGATATCGCCGAGGGCGACGCCTACAACCGGGTGCTGACCGATCGCGCCGAGCGCCGCCTCAACGGCCTGGGCTTCTTCAAGAAGGTCCGCTTCTCCAACGAGCCGGGCTCGGCACCCGACCGGGTCGTCATCAACATCGACGTCGAGGATCAGCCCACGGGCTCGTTCTCGGTGGCGGGCGGCTACTCCACCCAGGACGGCATCATCGGCGAGGTCTCGGTCTCGGAGTCGAACTTCCTCGGCCGCGGCCAGTACGTCCGCGTCGCCGGCACCGGCGGCCAGTACTCCCGCGGCGTCGACTTCTCGTTCACCGAGCCGTACTTCCTCGGCTATCGCCTCGCCGCCGGCTTCGACGCCTTCTACAAGTACAGCGACCTGACCCGCTACTCGCGCTACGAGACCACCGTCTACGGCGGCCAGCTCCGCATCGGATTGCCGGTGACCGAGGAGTTCGGCGTGACGCTGCGCTACTCGCTCTACAACACCGAGCTGAAGGTGCCCAACGGCATCAAGCAGCCCTACAACGACTGCTCCAACCCGATCCCCGGCTTCACGCCGCGCTACGACCCCGGTACGGTCATCAACGGGCAGAACGTCGGCGGCCTCGCGCAGTACCCGGCCTGCGCCTACACCGGCGAGGCGTCGATCGCGATCAAGGGCTCGCAGGGCAACACGCTCACCTCGCTTGCCGGCCTGACGCTCGCCTACTCGACGCTCGACGTGATCGGCAACCCGCGCAACGGCCTCTACGCCGAGCTGAAGCCCGACCTCGCCGGCCTCGGCGGCGACTCGAAGTTCTTCCGCATCACCGGCGACGCGCGCTACTACAAGGAACTCTACGAGGACGTGGTCGGCTTCGTCCGCATCCAGGGCGGCCACGTCGAGGCCCTCGACGGCAATCCGCTGCGCATCACCGACCAGTTCTTCCTCGGACCGTCGCTGGTCCGCGGCTTCGCGCCGAACGGCATCGGCCCGCGCGACGTCGGCACGACGGACGCCCGCTCCAACGCGGTCGGCGGCTCGACCTACGTCGGCGGCACCGTCGAGATCCAGTTCCCACTCTACGGCATTCCGCGGGACCTGGGCCTGAAGGGCGCGGTCTTCGCCGATGCGGGCACGCTGTTCGGCTATCACGGCCGCCGGAGCTTCGACGTGAACGGCGACGGGTTCATCAACGGCTTCAGTCCCCAGACGGGCTGCAACTTCAACGCCTTCACCATCGGCATCGAGCCGGAGTGTGTGAACGTCCGCGACAAGACCACCATCCGATCCTCGGTCGGCGCCTCGATCCTCTGGAACTCGCCGCTCGGCCCGATCCGCTTCGATTACGCCTACGCGCTCAGCAAGGACGAGGGCGAGAAGGTCTTCCTTGCCAACGGCGTGATCGGCCACATCGGCAAGGACCAGACGCAGGCCTTCCGCTTCTCGGGCGGCTCGCGCTTCTGACGCGACAGCGTTTGCGCGCCGCCCGGATCGTCCGGGCGGCGCGTTGTCCCCCCATGCCAGATCCCGTCTTCTTCACCGCAAGGCCCGGTCTCAGCCTCGGCGCCATCGCCGAGGCCGCCGGCGTCGGTCTCCCTGAGGGCGTCGATCCGGGCAGACCGCTCGACGGCGCCGCCGCCCTGGAGAGCGCAGGTCCGCGCGACCTCGCCTACATGGACAACGCCCGCTACGGCGAGGCCCTGGCCGCCACGCGGGCCGGCGCCTGCCTCGTCGCGCCGCGCTTCTCCGCCCGCGTGCCGGCCGGCACCGTCGCCCTCGTAATCCGCGACCCCTACCGCGTCTACGCCGCGCTGCTCGGCCGCCTGCACCCGGACGCCCTACGTCCGGGCTCGCAGTTCGGCGCCCGCGGCATCGCGCCGGGCGCCCACGTCCACCCGGACGCCCGGCTGGAGGAGGGCGTCACCGTCGATCCCGGCGCCGTGGTTGGCCCCGCCGCGGAGATCGGCTCCGGCACGGTGATCGGTCCCGGCGCCGTCGTCGGGCCGAACGTCCGCGTCGGGCGCGACTGCGCCGTCGGCGCCGGCGCCACCCTGAGCCACGCGCTGCTGGGCAACCGGGTGATCGTCCATCCCGGCGCCCGCATCGGCCAGGACGGCTTCGGCTTCGCCATGGGCGCCACCCATCTCAAGGTGCCGCAGGTCGGCCGCGTCATCGTCCAGGACGACGTCGAGATCGGCGCGAACACCACCATCGACCGCGGGGCCAGCCGCGACACCGTGATCGGCGAGGGCACCAAGATCGACAACCTCGTGCAGATCGCCCACAACGTGGTGATCGGCCGCCATTGCGTGATCGTGTCGGGCGTCGGCATCTCCGGCTCGACGACGCTGGAGGATTACGTCGTCCTCGGCGGCCAGGTCGGCGTGGTGGGCCACCTGCGGATCGGGCGCGGCGCCCAGATCGCCGGCTCCTCGAACGTCAACCGCGACGTGCCCCCCGGAAGCCGCTGGGGCGGTACGCCGGCCAAGCCCGTCCGCGCGTGGTTTCGCGAATTGACGACGCTCGCCCGCCTGGCCGAGCGCTCGGGCCGCGACGAGCCCGAAGAGAAAGCCTGACCGCGCGTTGCCGCGAAGCGCGGCGGCCGTCGGCCCCCGATACCGCAGCGCGGCGATGAATCGGCGCGAGAGCGACCGGCCCGCCGTCCGGCGATCACCCGACGCGACGCTTGCATCGCGACGCCGTTCTGGTCGAAAGGACGCGTCGGCCGTGGCGGACGAGCGGGCGCCGGGCGTGTCCGGCCCGAGCCCGGACGAGGTGCGAAGGGATCGATGAGCGAGACGGTGCGTGAACTCGGCTCGGCCGACATCCAGAAGGTGCTGGAGCTGCTGCCGCACCGCTACCCGTTCCTGATGATCGATCGTATCATCGAGATCGACCGCGACGAGAGCTGCGTCGGCATCAAGAACGTCACGGTGAACGAGCCCCAGTTCACCGGGCACTTCCCGAACATGCCGGTGTTTCCCGGCGTGCTGCTGATCGAGGGCATGGCTCAGGCGGCAGGCGCGATCTGCTGCCGGCACATCCTGGAGAACGACGTGCAGACCAAGCAGGTGTTCTTCATGACCATCGACAAGTGCAAGTTCCGCAAGCCCGTCGTGCCCGGTGATCAGGTTCGCTTCCACATGCGGAAGATGAACCACCGCCGGACCATGTGGTGGTTCCGCGGCGAGGCGCGCGTCGACGGGGCGCTGGTCGCCGAAGCCGAGATCGGCGCCATGCTGGTGACGGCGTGAGCGCGCCCGCCATCCATCCGAGCGCCATCGTGGAGGACGGCGCCGAGATCGGCGACGGGTGCCGCATCGGCCCGTACTGCCACGTCGGCCGCAAGGTCGTGCTCGGGGCCGCGTGCGAACTCGTCAGCCACGCGGTCGTCGCCGGCGACACCCGCATCGGCGCCCGCACCCGGATCTATCCCTTCGCCTCGATCGGCCACCCGCCGCAGGACCTCAAGTACCGCGGCGAGGCCTCGACGCTTCGGATCGGCGCCGACTGCCTGATCCGCGAGGGCGTCACCATGAATCCCGGCACCGAGGGCGGCGGCCTGGAGACGGTGGTCGGCGACCATTGCACCTTCCTCGCCAATTCCCATGTCGGCCACGACAGCCACGTGGGCAACGGGGTGATCTTCTCCAACAACGTGATGCTCGCCGGCCATTGCAGCGTCGGCGACTACGCGATCCTGGGCGGCGGCGCGGCGGTGATCCAGTTCGCCCGCGTCGGGGCGCACGCCTTCATCGGCGGCCTCTCGGCGCTGGAGAACGACTGCATCCCCTACGGCATGGTGCTCGGCAACCGCGCCATCCTGTCCGGCCTCAACATCATCGGGCTGCAGCGCCGGGGGTTTCCCCGCGAGGACATCCACACGCTCCGCCGCGCCTACCGCCTGCTCTTCGCCCCCGAGGGCACGCTGATGGAGCGGGTCGAGGACGTGGCGACGGAGTTCGACGCCCATCCGCTGGTGCGCGAGGTCCTCGACTTCATCCGCGTCGGCGGCAAGCGCTCGATCTGCACGCCGCGCGAGGCGTCGACCTCCGTCGGCGCGGCCTGAACCGGATGGCCGCCCGGCCGGGACCCGAGGCGCCTGCCTCCGGGACGCTGGTCCTGGTCGCAGGCACCGGGCGCCTGCCCGAGCGCGTCGCCGAGTCCCTCGACCGGGCGGGCCGCACCTTCAAGGTGCTGGCGCTGCGCGGCTTCACCGACCGGCCGATGCGGGCGCGGGCCGACGCCACCGTCGATCTGCTCGACGTCGGCGAGACCCTGCGCATCCTGAAGGCCTGGGGCCCCGCCACGATCGTGCCGGCCGGCGGCGTCGCGCGCCCGAGCCCGGCCGCGATCCTCAATGCGGCCGCGGCCCTGCGCAACCGCGAGGCCCTGCGCAACCTCACGGGCGGAGGCGATGACCGTCTGCTGCGCGGCGCCGTGATGCTCCTGGAGGAGAACGGCCACCGGGTGCTCGGCGTCCACGAGGCGGCCCCCGATCTCCTCTGCCCGGCGGGCCGGATCGGCCGGCACGCGCCGGACGCGGCCGCCCACGCCTCGATCGCCACCGGCCGGGCGCTGCTCGCCGCGCTCTCCCCCTTCGATGTCGGGCAGGCGGCGGTCGTCGCCGCCGACCGGGTGCTCGCCGTGGAGGGGCCGGAGGGCACCGACCGCATGCTGGCGCGTGCCCGCGCGCTCGGGCGCCGGCCCCTCGGGCACGGCCGGCCGCTCCCCGCGACCGTGCTGGTCAAGTGTGCCAAGACGGCCCAGGATCTGCGCATCGACCTGCCGGCGGTCGGCCCGCGCACCGTGCGCAACGCGGCCGCGGCGGGCTGCGGCGGGCTGGCGATCGAGGCCGGTCGCACCCTGGTGATCGACCGTCCGGAGACCGTCGCCGAGGCCGACCGGCTCGGCCTGTTCCTGATCGGCCTGGACGTCATCGCATGAGCCCGACGGCTTTCCGGACCGGTCGGCCGACAACCCGCTGCGGCCCGTGCGGCGGACGTCCCCCGGTTCACCGAAGGCCGCGCACATGAAGATCTGGCTCGTGGCGGGCGAGGATTCGGGCGACCAGCTCGGCGCCAAGCTGATCGCGTCGCTGCGCGACCTCGCCCCCGGCCCGCTCGCCTTCGGAGGGGTCGGCGGCGAGGCCATGGCCGCCCACGGCTTCGCCTCGCTCTTCCCCCTCGATGACGTCGCGGTGATGGGCTACCTGCCGGTGCTGGCGCGGCTTCGCACGCTGCTGCGCCGCATCCGCCAGACGGTCGACGACGTCGTCGCCCACCGCCCCGACGTGCTCGTCATCATCGACAGCCCCGGCTTCACCCACGCGGTCGCCGCGCGCGTCCGCAGGCGGATGCCGGATCTGCCGATCATCGATTACGTGTCGCCCAGCGTCTGGGCGTGGCGCCCGTGGCGGGCGAAGGGCATGCGCCGCTTCGTCGACCACGTGCTGGCCCTGCTGCCGTTCGAGCCGGAGGCGCATCGCCGGCTCGACGGGCCGCCCTGCACCTATGTCGGCCACCCGCTGATCGAGCGGTTCTCGGAGTTGCGCCCGGACGCGGGCGATGCCGCCGCCCGCGAAGCGCGGCCCTGGAGCGTCGCGGTGCTGCCGGGCTCGCGCCGCTCCGAGATCGAGCGCCTGATGCCGGTGTTCGGCGAGACCCTGGCGCGGCTGGCGCGAACCGTCGGCCCGGTCGAGGCGGTGCTGCCCGCGGTCACCCGCCATCGCGCCCTGATCGAGCGCCTCGCCGTCGCATGGGACGCGCCGGTGCGGATCGTTGCGGGCGAGGCTGCGAAGTACGCCGCCTTCCGTCGGGCGCGGGCGGCGCTCGCCGCGTCCGGCACCGTGACGCTGGAACTCGCGCTCGCCGGCGTGCCGATGGTGGTGGCCTACAAGGTCTCGCGGATCGAGGAGGCGGTGGCGCGGCGCCTGATTCAGGTGCCGACCATCGTCCTGCCGAACCTGATCCTCGGGCGGAACGCGATGCCGGAATTCGTGCAGGCCGACTGCACGGCCGACAGGCTCGTGGACGCGCTCGCGCCGCTCGTCACCGGTGGTCAGGCCCGCGACCGGCAGGTCGCGGCGTTGGAGCGCATCGACGGCCTGATGCGGCTTCCCGACGACGAGGCCCCGAGCCGCAGCGCGGCGCGCGTGGTGCTGGCGGCGATCACGACCGGGACCTGAGCTCGACTTTGGCCGATTTGCGGGCTGTCCGTCGGGGTGAGGTGACGAAGCGGGCGTGGCGGTTAGGCGTGTGGCGTCCCCGCCAGGAGACGCCACTGCGAGAGACGCCACCGCGAGAGACTGGGATCACCCTCTTCGTCTGGACGGTCAGGGGACTTGGCTGAACAGGGGCTTGGGTGATGGTTCCGAGCCGGTGTCCTGCGCGTAGACGACGACGTCTTCGTCGCGTGGCTGTGACGGTCGGTCAAGTGCGGGGAGATTGATCCGCGGGCCTACGACACCGTCAGCACGGCACGCGCCTTATACCAAGTCTCATGGGTCGTGACCCATGAGGTCCGGCGGACCACCGCCGCCCCGCAGTCGCGGGGCCGGATCTCAATGAGTCGGGCTCATTGAGATCCGGTATTAATCAGTCGGTGCCTCGCCTTCTACAACGGACGCAGACCCCATTCGAGCGTTGACCGGCGCATCCCCAACCAAGCCTACGTCGACAGTCTGCCGCATCCGGCGGCTGCCTGAACCCGGCAGGAGCCCACTTATCGAAGCTCGGGTCATTGTTCAGACAAACCAAGCCATCTCTGCAGGCTCGGCGCGTGCGCGGTACGCCGTGGGAGGGCCGCAATTGCGTTGCGTGTCGGTGCGCTTCATGCAGAGCGCCGCGCCAAGGACCCTGCGATTCCGTGACGAACCCCCGATCCGACCCGGCCCGTCCACCAATCCGCTTTCGCGGACGCTCGTTCATGGCGACGGTGCTCGCCCCGCTGCCGCCGGTGGCGGACTGGTTCGCCGACCTCGACGCGCTGCGCCGGCGCGCGCCCGCCTTCTTCGCCGGCCGGCCGGTGATTCTCGACCTGACCGGCCTTCGCCTCGACCGGGACGACCTGACCGGTCTCGTCGCCGACCTCGCGGCGCGGGACATCGCGATCTTCGGGATCGAGGGGGCGCCGCTCGACCTCCTCGGTCCCGGCCTGCCGCCGGCGCTCTCGGGGGGACGCCCGGCGGGCGAGATCGCGATGCCGGACGCCCCCCCCGCGGCGGCCGCATCGACGAGTGCGGCCTCGCTGATCCTCGATGCCCCCGTCCGCTCGGGCCAAGCGATCCTGCATCTCGACGGCGACGTGACGGTGATGGGTGCCGTCGCCTCGGGGGCGGAGGTGATCGCGGGCGGCTCGATCCACGTCTACGGCCCCCTGCGCGGCCGGGCGATCGCGGGCGCCGCGGGCAACCCGAACGCGCGGATCTGGTGCAGGCGGTTCGAGCCCGAGCTGATCGCCATCGACGGGCTCTACAAGGCCGCCGATGACCTCGACGCGGGCTTCACGGGCTGCGCCGTCGAGGTTCGCCTCGTCGCGGACGCGATCCGACTGGCGATGCTGGTGCGCGCGTGACGCGCCGTCCCAACATCCCGGCGTGGAAGATCCCGGGACATGATCGCGGCATAGGTCCACGACAGGATCAAGAACCTTAACTCTTCGGTAACCATGTCCGCCGTCAATGATCCGGTAAGGAATCGTTGACCCGTGAAAACACAGATCCTTCCAGATCTCGACCGTCCCGCTTCGGCACAGCCCGAGGAAGCCGTTCCCGCGGCTGCGCTTACCGGACAGGTCGCCACCGAATCGACCGCGCCCGAACCGTCGTCGACGGTCGTTGACCCGGCAGGACATACCCATCGGCGATCGCTTGCCTTCCGCGGACGGGCGTTCAAGGCCCTGGCGCTGAAGCCCGAGCCGCCGCTCGCCGAGTGGCTCGCCGACCTGGATCGGGCGCTCGGGCGCTCGCCGACCCTGTTCGACGGGCGGGCCGTCATCCTCGACCTCGCCGCCCTGCGGCCGGACCCGGATGCGCTGCGGACGCTGATGGCCGACCTGATCGGCAGGCGCATCCGCATCCTCGGGTTCGAGGGCGTCGAAATCATTGCGCCCGGCCTGCCGCCGCTGCTGATCGGCGGACGGCCCAGCGGCAGCCTCGACCTGCCGAGGGTGCCCGAGGAGCCGACCTCCACCTCGATCACCATCGAGGGTTCGGTCCGCTCGGGGCAGACGGTGGTCCATCCGACCGGCGACGTGACCGTGATGGGCTCGGTCTCCTCCGGGGCCGAGATCCTCGCCGGCGGCTCGATCCACGTCTACGGAGCCCTGCGGGGACGCGCCATCGCGGGCGCGGCGCGCAATCCGCGCGCCCGCATCTACTGCCGCAAGTTCCAGCCCGAGCTGCTCGGGATCGACCGCCTCGTTCGCACGGCCGAGGATATCGGGACGCACCTGCACGGCAAGCCCGCGCAGATCTGGCTCGACGGCGGCGCGATCCGGATGGCCCGCCTCGACTGAGACAACCCGGGTTCAAGACCTCGATCAAGGAGCGACACGCGTGGCAAAGGTACTGGTCGTCACATCGGGCAAGGGCGGCGTCGGCAAGACGACCACCACGGCGGCACTCGGGGCCGCCATCGCGCAGGGCGGACAAAGCGTCTGCGTCGTCGATTTCGACGTGGGCCTGCGCAACCTCGACCTCGTCATGGGGGCCGAGCGCCGGGTCGTCTACGACCTCATCAACGTGGTCAACGGCGATGCCAAGCTCAACCAAGCGGTGATCCGCGACAAGCGGCTCGACACCCTGCACCTGCTGCCGGCCTCGCAGACCCGCGACAAGGACGCGCTCACCGACGAGGGCGTCGCGCGCGTGATGGAAGAACTGCGCGAAAAGTTCGACTGGGTGATCTGCGACTCGCCGGCCGGCATCGAGCGCGGCGCGCAGCTCGCCATGCGCCACGCGGACCTCGCCGTGGTCGTGACCAACCCGGAGGTGTCGTCGGTGCGCGATTCCGACCGCATCATCGGCCTGCTCGACGCCAAGACGCTCAAGGCCGAGCGCGGCGAGACCATGGACAAGCACCTGATCCTCACCCGCTACGACCCGGCCCGCGCCGAACGGGGCGACATGCTGAAGGTCGAGGACGTGCTGGAGATCCTCTCGATCCCGCTGCTCGCCATCATCCCGGAGAGCCAGGAGGTGCTGCGCGCCTCGAACCTCGGCTGCCCGGTGACGCTGAACAACCCGCTCTGCGCCCCGGCCCGCGCCTACGCCGACGCCGTGCGCCGGCTCAAGGGCGAGGTGCTGGCGATGAGCATGCCCTCGGATCGCAAGTCCTTCCTCGACAAGCTGTTCATGCGGAGGGCGGCATGACCCTGCTCGGTCTCTTCAACAAGCGCAGTTCGGGCTCGGTCGCGCGCGAGCGCCTGCAGCTCATCCTCGCCCACGAGCGCTCCGAGACCGGCCAGCCGGACCTCGTGATCACGCTGCGCGAGGAGATCCTGGCGGTCATCGCCCGGCACGTCTCGGTGGAGCGCGACAAGGTGAAGATCACCCTGGAGCGCGGCGAGGGCGTCTCGACGCTCGGCCTCGACATCGAGCTTCCGCTGCTGGCGGCCAAGTCCAGGCCGCAGAAGTCGGCCGGCGAAGAGCCGGGAGCCGAGAAGCAGGCGGCCTGAACCGCCGGCGCATCGAACCCCGTGGCGCTCAGGCTCGGCGGCATTCGGCACGTCGGTTCATCGCGTCGCCCCGGCCCCCCGGCACGGTGGCGCTGAACGATCCACCCGGATCGCGAGTCTAACGCGGCGCGAGCCGGAAGTCCGGCGCGTGGTCGGGTTGGGTCGTGACCACGGCGCAGGGCAGGACCGGACGGGCATCGGCCAGGGTGATGCGGAAGCGGGCGACGAGCCGCGCCAACGCGAGCACGGCCTCCGTCAGGGCGAAGTGGGCGCCGATGCAGACCCGGGGGCCGACGCCGAAGGGCAGGTAGGCGTAGCGCGCCACCCGGGGGGCGCCGGGCAGGAACCGGCCCGGGTCGAAGGCGTCCGGATCGGCCCAGAGGGTGCGATGCCGGTGCAGCACCCATGGGCTGACGATCACGATGTCCCCGGCGGCAACGTCGAGGCCGGCGACGCGGTCGGCCTGGAGCGCGCGGCGCACGATGACGAAGGCCGGCGGATAAAGCCGCAGGGTCTCGTCGATCACGGCGCGCGTCAGCGGCAGGCGGCCGTCCTGGGCGCAGCCCACCGGGTCGGTGAGGTCGGCACCACCCGCCTCCCGCGCGACCTGCTCCTGAAGTTCCGGCGCGAGCGCGAGGAGGTAGATGGCCCAGAACAGGGCGACGGCCGTGGTCTCGTGCCCGGCCAGGATCATCGTCGCGACCTGGTCGCGCAGTTCCGCGTCGGAGAAGGCCGCACCCGTCTCGGGGTTGCGGGCGTCCATCAGAAGATCGAGGAGGTCCCGCGCGGGGCGGGGCACGGCCTCGGTCGCCCGTGCCGCGATGATGCGGTCGAGGAAGGGCGTCCAGCGCCGCCGGAACCGGGCCCGCGGCCAATCGAGGGGGGCTGCCCAAGTCGGCGGCATCAGGATGTCGAGAAGGTGGGGCCGCCCGAGCCGCTCGGAATATTCGGCGATGAAGGCCCGGAGTTCCGGCCCATGCCGGTCCATCGCCACGGAGAACATGCTGCGGCCGGCGATCTCCAGGGCGAGGCGGTGCAGCGCCGGGAACAGCGCGACGGGTCCGCGCGCGGCGGCTTCGTCGAGTTCGCGCATCGACGATTCGATCGCATCGTCGATGAGCGGAACGAGGCCGTCGATCATTCTCGGCGTGAAAGCCGGCGCGAGCGCGCGGCGCTGGTGGCGCCACGCCGGCCCTTCGCTGATCAGCAGCCCGTCCCCGAGGATCGGGCGCAGGATGCGGACCGAGCCGGAGGTCCGGGCATAGTTGGCTTGGTTGTCCACGAGAACCCGCCGGATCGCCTCCGGATCGTTGAGCGTGAAGCTCGTGCGGCCCAGCAGGCCGCGGCGCAGCACCGGCTCCTCGTAAGCCCTGCGCGGCCAGCCGACGAGCGCGTTGGTGCGGAGCGCCGTGAGATAGGAGAACAGCGGCGGCGCGCGCTCCGGGGGCGTACGGAACGGCGGCACGAGGCGCGGGACCGCCTGGGACGCTGCGGCGCGGCCCGGAGCCACTCCTGAGCCCTTCCCCGCGCGTGGTTCCGAGACAACTTCCAAGATCGTCTCCATGGCCGTCGTGAAGCATCGCGTGCCGTGCGGGAATACCGCCGTGCTGCGCACCTGCCACCGGATCGGCAGCGTTTCCAAGGCAGGCTTGAGGCCGAGCCTTCGCGTTGCCCCACGAACCGACGAACCGACGGTCGCGTCCCGAGCGCGTCGAGCCCGCTTGCGGACCTCGGGGAACGGCCGCCCCGCCGCATGATCCGGAATCCTTCTACATGATCGCGCCGGGCGGCGTCAGGATTAGGTTCCGACGTCACGCTCCTGTTCGACGCGAGCGGACGGCCGAAGGTGCTCCGCCTGCGCGGCGGTGGGCCTTCCGAATGCCTTGCAGTACAGATCGCTGCGCGGATCGTGCGGCTTGCCGTCTCCGATCGCCTCAGCCACCGATGAACAGGCCGGCGATGGCCGCGCTCGTCAGGTTCGACAGGGTGCCGGCCAGGATCGCGCGCAGGCCGTAGCGGGCGACCTCGGCGCGGCGCTCGGGCACGAGGCTCGCGAAGCTCGCGAGCTGGATCGCGATCGAGGAGAGGTTGGCGAAGCCGCACAGGGCAAAGCAGACGATGGCCGTGCTCCGCGGATCGAGGGCTCCGGCCTTCAGCACCGGCGAGAGGCCGGCATAGGCGAAGAACTCGTTGAACGCGATCTTCTGGCCGATCGCGCCGCCGACGAGCGCCGCCTGCTCCCAGGGCACGCCGAGCAGCCACGCCAGCGGCGCCAGCGCCCAGCCGAGGATGCCCTGGATCGAGGCGGCGGGGTAGCCGATCAGGCCCCCGACGGCGCCGACGATGCCGTCGGCCAGTGCGATGAGCCCGACGAAGGCGATCAGCATCGCACCCACCGCGACCGCGACCGCGAGACCCTTCTGGGTGCCGTCGGCGGCGGCCTCGATGAGGTTGGCCGCGCGGGCCTCGCCGAACTCCACGCGGGTGGTCTCGATCCGGGTCGGCTCGGTGGAGGGCACGAGGAGCTTGGCGTAGAGCAGGCCGCCGGGGATCGCCATCAGCGAGGCCGCGAGCAGGTAGGTCATCGGCACGCCGAGCGCGGCGTAGCCGGCCAGGATCGAGCCGGCGGTGGAGGCGGCTCCGCTCGTCATCACCGCGAACAGCTCCGGCCCGGTGAGCCGTGCGAGGAACGGCCTGAGCGCCACCGCGATCTCGCTCTGGCCGATCGCGATGGTGATCACCGCCGAGAACGATTCGATCGGGCTGGTGCCGACGAGGCGGCGGAGCAGGCCGCCGAGGAGGCGCGCGGCCGCCTGCATGATGCCGAGGTGGTAGAGGACGCCGATCAGCGCCGAGACGTAGAGGATCTGCGGCAGCACGCGCAGCGCCAGGATAAAGCCGCTGCCCCCGAACAGTTCGAACATGCGCGGTTCGACGAGGCCTCCGAACAGGAAGGCGGTGCCGCGGTCGCCGTAGGCCAGCACCGCCTGGACGAGATTCGCCGCCGCGGCAAGCGCGGCCTGCCCCGCCGGAACGAACAGGACCAGCGCGCCCAGACCGAGCTGAAGCGCCAGCGCCGCCAGCACCACCCGCGGCCGGATCGCCCGCCGGTTCGTCGAGAGGACGATGGCGAGGCCCAGGAGCAGCAGGATGCTGAGGCCGGCATGCAGGACGCGCTCGGGCATGGGTCTTGGTCGCTCGCCGGCGGGAGGAGCGCCCGCCATGGAAGCATCGGGCCAAGCTTTGCCGCAGCGCGAGCCTGCGACGCGCTTTTCACGCGGTCGCGGCGGCCTTCACGGGTTCCGGCAGAGCTTCCCGCCGCTCCTGCCAGCCGCTAGACCCGTGCCGCGGCCCGACCTGCGGGATCGGTATCGACGGCCTGTGCGTCCACGGCGGCAGAGATCGGGCAGAGAGCGGGAACGAAGCAACGATGGCGAGCCTGCGTGCCCACCTCGCATCCTTCATGGTGAGGCGAAACGTTCGCAAGCGACTCGGCTCGATGAGCGACGTGGCGCAGATCAGGGCCGTGTTCGGTGGCCGGTCCTTCCCCGATCCGGCCGGCGCGACCTACGGGCCGGGCTCGGTCGGCGGCGTTGCCGGCGAGTGGGTGCGGCCGAAGGCGGGCGGGAGCCCGGAGCGCCGCCTGCTCTACCTGCACGGGGGCGGCTTCGTCGCCTGCTCGCCGAGGACGCACCGGCCGGTGACCGGGGCGCTGGCCGAGCGCGGCTTCACGGTGTTCGCCCCCGATTACCGCCTTGCGCCGGAGCATCCGTTCCCGGCGGCTGTCGAGGATGCGTGCGCGGCGTGGAACGCCTTGGCCGCGGAGGGACCGGCCGCCATCGCCGGGGATTCGGCCGGGGGCAACCTCGCCCTCGTCGCGACGCTGGCCGCGCGCGATCAGGGTCTGCCGATGCCGCGTGCGGCGGCCCTGTTCTCGCCGGTCACCGACTTCGTGAGCGCGGACGGCTCGCGGGTCTCGAATGCGCGGCGCGACGCGATGTTCGATCCGCGGGCGCTGGTCCATCTCGGGCCGATGTACTTGGCCGGTGCGGACCCTGCCGATCCGCGGGTGTCGCCGCTGGCAGCCGACCTCGCCGGGCTGCCGCCGCTGCTGTTCCACGTCGGCGAGCGCGAGGTGCTGCGCGACGACTCCGTGCGGATGGCCGAGAAGGCGCGGGCGGCCGGGGTGCGCGTCGAATTGCGGGTGTTTCCCGTGGTCGCCCATGTCTGGCAGTTCGCCCACAGCATGCTGCCGGAGGCCCGATGTTCCCTCGACGAAGCCGCCGTCTTCCTGATGGCCCCGTCCGAGCGATGAGGCGGCGCGACGGAACGCGCCGCGCCGATCGGCCGTTGAGGGATCAAGCTGCGCCGTTGTCGGCGCCGAACGCGAGGATAGCCCCATGAGCCTGATCGGACGCATCGTCACCAAGCTCCTCGGAAACGAGGATCGGCCCGTCACGCGCGACGACCGCAACGCCAGTTCCGCCTCGCCGATCGGCCGGCTCGTCACCAAGATTCTGGGCAAGTAAGAAGCGCGTCGCTGGATCGAGGCTCGGTACCCGATCGGATGCCGAGCCATTCGGCATGTCCGCTCTCGGAGCGCAGCGGCGCGGGCGAATAATCATCGCTCATCGGGGCACAAACGCCGTCTCGGGCGTTCCCTGCACGATGGAAGAACCGGACCTCTGCCGCGGCGGCGGGTCCGCGCAACATTTTTGAGTAGGAGATCACCATGGTTGATACGGATCGCATCGTCGGCAGCGCCAAGGAGCTCGGCGGCAAGGTCCAGGGTGCGGCCGGCGATTTCGTCGGTTCGAACCGGGATTCCGTGGAGGGGCGCTTCCGCGAGGCGCAGGGCAAGGCGCAGGATACCCTCGGCCAAGTCAAGGACACGCTGCGCGGCGTCGCCGACAACGTCACGGATTACGCGAGCGACGCCTATGATCGCCGGGACGAATACCTGCGCAGCGGCCGGCAGGCGGTCGGCTCCCGCGTCGAGGAGAACCCGCTGATTGCCCTGATGATCGCCGGCGCGGTCGGCTACGGCCTCGCGCTGCTGCTGCACGGCCGCCGTTAGACCTTCCATCGGCCGATCATAGCCGGCACCTCCAGACCGCCCCGCCCGGACCGTCCGGCGGGGCGTTCTCGCGCTCAGGGGGCTACTGCGCAGTCCAGCCGCCGTCCATCGACAGGTTGGCGCCGGTGATCTGGCTCGCCGCATCCGTGCACAGGAACAGGACCAGGGCCGCCACCTGATCGACGGTGACGAACGCCTTGGTCGGCTGCGCCTTCAGGAGCACGTCGTCGATGACCTGCTCCTTCGTCAGGCCGCGCGCCCGCATGGTGTCGGGGATCTGCGCCTCGACGAGCGGCGTCCAGACGTAGCCCGGCGAGATGCAGTTGACCGTGATCCTGTCAGTCGCGAGTTCGAGCGCCGCGGTCTTGGTCAGTCCGGCGATGCCGTGCTTGGCCGCCACGTAGGCCGACTTGTAGGGCGAGGCGACCAGCGAGTGCGCCGAGGCCGTGCTGATGATCCGCCCCCAGCCCCGACGCTTCATCCCGGGGATCGCTGCCTGCATCGCGTAGAAGGCCGAGGACAGGTTGATCGCGATGATCTGCTCCCACTTGTCGCCGGGAAACGCCTCGATCGCCGAGACGAACTGGATGCCGGCGTTGTTGACCAGCACGTCGACGGCGCCGAAGCGCTCCTCCGCCTCGCGGACCATCCCGGCGATCTCGGCGGGCTTGGTCATGTCGGACGCGGAATAATGCGCCCGCACGCCGAACTCGGACTCGATGGCCGCGCGCGCCGCCTCGATCGCGCCCGCCTCGCCGAAGCCGTTGATCACCACGTCGGCGCCCTCCCGCGCGAGCGCACGGGCGACCCCGAGGCCGATGCCGCTGGTGGAGCCGGTGACGAGGGCGGTCTTGGACTTCAGGGTCATGCGGGGCTCCTCAACCTACAAAAATTTGCCCGAAGCGGCGCACGATGTCGACGCGTCCGCGTCGCGGACCGATCCAGGCGTCACGTCCGGCGCCTGCGCGCCCGAGCGCCCGCGTCGAACGCGCTGGCGAGGTAGGCGCGCACGAAACCGGGCATCGCCGCGTCGATGTCGGCGGCGCTCCGCACGGCGACGATGCCGGAGAGCTCCGGTTCGTCCTCGCGGATCGCGTGGGTCTCCATCCGGTCGATCAGCGTCGCCGCGGCGTCGGAAAAGCGTACCGGGCGCAGGAAGGCGAGCTGGCCCTCGCCGCGCAGGCACACCCAGTCCTCCGGCGCATCCTCCGGCAGATCGAGGCCGGTCTCCTCCAGGAGTTCGCGGCCCGCGCTGCCGGAGAAGTCCACGCTCTCGCCCCTCACGTCGCCGGGATCGGGCGTCCCGCAGGGGAAGTAGATCTGGCCGGCATTGGCCGTGTGGGCGCCCATGCGCCCGAGGAGCACCGCGCCGTCGGCGCTCCAGGGCACGATCGCAGCAAAAGCGTTGGCGACGTGCCCGTCGGGCGAGCCGCCGTCGCGGTAAGCGAGGAAGCGGGCATAGGTGGTCTCGAACAGGCTCAATCGGCAGACCTCGCCGACGATCGCGCAGTCGCAGGCGAGCAGCACCGGCCCGTCGAACAGGGCAGGCTGCCCCGCGACCCGGCGCCGCCAGTTCTCGGTGACGCGCTCCGCGTTGTCGCGCGCCCAGGCCCAGTCGTAGACCACGAGGCGGGCTTCGAGGCGCGCGAGGCGCACGACCTCGAAGCCGTAGGGTCGGGCCTCAGACATGCAGCACACCCTCCGACACGATCACCGCCGCGCCGCCGACCTCGACGGAGCGGAGCGCGCCGGCCTCGACCGTGACCCGCAGCGCGATCTCGCTCGGCCGGCCCATGGCGACACCCTGCGTGATCGCGACGTCGTGGGTGCTGTCCGCCATCGTCTCGAACTGCATCAGCACCCCCGCGAAGGCCGCCGCCGCCGCTCCCGTCGCCGGGTCCTCGGCGATGCCGTGATGGGGGGCAAACATCCGCGCCTGGAACCGCAGACCCGGCCCCTCGGTGTCCGGCGCGTAGAGGTAGAACCCGTCCGAACCCGCGCCGGGATCGCCCGTGCGCGCCGCGTCGAGGCGCTCGCGCGAGGTCACCGGCACGAAGGTGAAGGTCGGCCCCACCCCGTGGCGGCTCGGTCGATGCCGCCCGAAGCCGATATCCGAGGCCGTGAGACCGAAGGCCGACGCGAGCGCGGTCGCCTCGGGGGGGCTGCCCAGGAACTCCGGCAGGACGGGCAACCTGAAGCGGGCGCGGCCCCACCCGTCGCCGGCCTCGACGATGCAGGGCACGGTGCCGACCGCCTCCTCCAGCCCGAAGGCGACGGCGTCGGCGTGCCCGGCGTGCGCGTCCCGGAGCGCGAGCAACACGGCCGTGCCGATCGTCGGATGGCCGGCAAACGGCAGTTCCCGCGCGGGCGTGAAGATGCGCAGCCGCGCCCGGTGCCGGCTGTCGGTCGGCGCGCAGACGAACACCGTCTCGGACAGGTTGAACTCGCGGGCGATGCCCTGCATCGCCGGCCCGTTGAGCCCGTCAGCGTCGAGCACCACCGCCAGCGGATTGCCGGCGAGAGGCCGGTCGGTGAACACGTCGAGGGTGACGAAGCGCCGGGCCATGGGAACTCCGATTGTCGCGCGCGACCGGCCTCTACACGGTCTCGACCGGGAACGTCTCGCTCGGCGCGACGAACTCGTCCTGCGCCGCGACCGTCAGGATCTCGCGCGAGCCCGCCGCCAGGGTCCGCCGCAGGACGCCGTGCACGGAGGCCGCCGCCATGCCGAGGGCCAGCGCCGCCGAGCCGGTGCGGGCGTAGTGGACGAGGAACAGGGCGGCGATGCAGTCGCCCGCGCCGTTGACCGAGAGGGCGAGGCGCGGGGTGCGCACCCGCCAGAACGCACCGCCCTGCCCGGCGAGCATGTCGATGGCGTCCGGCGGCGTCGCGTCGGTGGAGAGCGAGGTGACGAGCACCACCCGCGGCCCGCGCGCCTGAAGGGTGGCGACGGCGCGCTTGGCCTCCGTCAACGTGCCGGTCGGCAGGCCGGTGAGGAGGTCGAGCTCGAACTGGTTCGGCGTGAGGATGTCGGCCGCCGGCACCGCCCGCGCGGCCATGAACTCGGCGATGCCGGGGCGGACGTAGATGCCGGTTCCGGTGTCGCCGATCACCGGATCGCAGGCGTAGAGCGCCCGCGGGTTGGCAGCACGCACCGCCGCGACCGCGCCGAGGATCGCGGTGCCGATGTCGGCCGAGCCCATGTAGCCCGAGAGCACGCCGTCGCAGGTGCCGAGCACGCCGCGCTCCGCGATCCCGGCGACCAGGTCCTCGATCGCCGGCCCGTCGAACACCCGGCCGCGCCACGCGCCGTAGCCGGTGTGGTTGGAGAACTGCACCGTGTGGACCGGCCAGACCTCGACGCCGAGGCGCTGCATCGGGAACACCGCCGACGCGTTGCCGACGTGGCCGTAGGCGACGTGCGACTGGATCGACAGGACCTGCATCGCGATGCCCCTTGCGCCGAGCGGTATCCGTGCGGCCTGTTACAGGCTTTCCCGCCGGCGCGCGACGCCCCGCGCCCCGCGCCGGCGCAATGAGTTCGGAACGTCATGGATCTCGAAGCGCTCCGCATCGCCGCCCTCGGCTTCGTCGAGACTCACCGGGCGTGGACGCCCCTGATCGCCGGGACGCTGGCCTTCTGCGAGTCGATCGCCTTCCTGTCGCTGCTGGTGCCGGCGACCGTGATCCTCATCGGCATCGGCGCGATGATCGGGGCGGCCGACCTCCCGTTCTGGCCGGTGGTCGCGGCGGCGGCCGTGGGTGCGGCGGCGGGGGACTGGCTCTCCTACGAGTTCGGGCGTGCCTACGGCGAGGGCGCCAAGCGCCTGTGGCCGATGCGGCGCTATCCGGCGATGGTTGCCAAGGGCGAGACTTTTCTCAGGCGCTGGGGTGCGGCGGCGGTCGCGGTCGGGCGATTCTTCGGGCCGGCCCGCGCCGTGGTGCCGCTGATCGCCGGGATGTTCGGCGTCGCCCGCCCCGCGTTCCAGGCCGCGAACGTCCTCTCGGCCCTGGTCTGGGCCTTCGTGCTGCTGGCGCCTGGGGCCGGGCTGCTGGCATGGTTCCAGGACTGATGCGCCGGTTTCCGCCCGAGCGCATCGTCTGCCTCACCGAGGAGACCGTCGAGACGCTCTACCTCCTGGGTCAGGAGGACCGCATCGTCGGCGTCTCGGGCTACGCGGTCCGCCCGCCGCAGGTGCGGACGGAGAAGCCGCGGGTCTCGGCCTTCACCAGCGCGGACATCCCGAAGATCCTTGCGCTGGAGCCCGACCTCGTCCTCGCCTTCTCCGACCTCCAGGCGGGCATCGCGGCCGACCTCGCCCGCGCCGGCATCGCGGTCCACCTGTTCAACCAGCGGGACGTGGCCGGCTGCCTCGCGATGATCCGGACGCTCGGCGCCCTCGTCGGCGTGCCGCAGAGGGCGGACGGTCTGGCCCGCGGCTACGCCGACGAACTGGCACGGGTCGCGGCCGAACGGGTCGGTCGCCCCCGTCCGAAAGTGTATTTCGAGGAGTGGGACGCGCCGATGATCTCCGGCATCGGCTGGGTCTCGGAACTGATCCGGTTCGCCGGCGGCGACGACGTGTTTCCGGAGCGCGCCCGGATGCAGGCGGCCACCGACCGGATCGTGAGCGCGGAGGCGGTGATCGCGGCAGCGCCCGACGTGATCCTGGCTTCGTGGTGCGGGAAGAAGGTGAACGTCGCGCGCATCCGTGATCGGCCGGGCTGGTCGGCGATCCCCGCGGTGCGGGACGGGCGCATCCACGAGATCAAGTCGCCGCTGATCCTCCAGCCGGGACCGGCGGCGCTCACCGACGGGTTCGCGGCGATCCGCGCGGCGCTGTCGGCTGCGTGATCCGTCGCCGCAGGTGACAAGCGGAGTCCCGGCTTGGCAGGATGGCCGCGTCCCGATTCGGCACGAGACCCGCTCAGCAACGATGTCAGCAGCCCTCGCCGTCCAGACCGCCTCGATCCTGCCGTCCGACCGCCGGCAATCGCCGACGGCGCTGCGGATTCAGCGCGGCGTGCGCCGGCTGTTTGGGGAAATGGGCTGCGTCACGCTGCCCGAGTTCTCCCTGGTCAACGGCCGCCGGGCCGACGTGATCGCGCTGTGCGGTGCCGGGCGGCTCACCATCGTCGAGATCAAGTCGAGCGTCGCCGACTTCCGGGCAGACCGGAAATGGCCGGACTACCGCGAATTCTGCGACCGGTTCTTCTTCGCGATCCCCGAGACGGTGCCGGAAGTGCTGATCCCGGAGGATTGCGGCCTCATCGTCGCCGACGCGTTCGGGGCCATGGTCCTGCGCGAGGCAACCGAGCATCCGCTCACCGCCCCCCGCCGCAAGGCCGTGACGCTCCGCTTCGCCCACAGCGCCGCGCGCCTGCTGCACAGCCTCGCCGATCCCGGCGCGATCCGCGACGGAGCCCTCTGAGGGACCAGCCCATGGGACGGAGAGCCTTCGATCCTGCGCTTGCCCTGATCGCCGCCGTCGTCCTTGCCGGGCCGGCCGCGGCGCAGGGCACCGTGAAGATCGGGCTGTCGGCGCCCCTGACCGGGCCGGACGCGGCCTTCGGTCAGGGGATGCGGCAGGGCGCCGAGCAGGCGGTGGCCGATCTCAACCGGGCCGCCGGCGCGAGCGGGCGCAGGCTCGTCCTCGTGGTCGCCGACGACGCGGGCGAGGCCAAGCAGGGCGCGGGCGTCGCGAGGAAGTTCGCGGCCGATGGGGTCCGCCTCGTCGTCGGCCCGCTGGAATCCTCGGTGACGGCCGCGGCCATGGCGGTCTACGAGGAGGCCGGCATCGTCGCGGTGACGCCCGGGGCGTCCTGGCCGGCCCTCACCCGCCGCGGGTCGTGGAACCTGTTCCGCACGGTGCCCAGCGACGCGCAGCAGGGCGCCGCCGCGGGGCGATACCTCGTCGCCCACGAGGCCGGCCGGCGCATCGGCATCGTCCACGATCGCACGACCTTCGGACGCGGCTTGGCCGAGGCGGTCTCGACCGCGATCAAGGCGGCGGGAAACCCGGAGGTCGTGTTCGAGACCCTGCCCCGCGGGACCCGCGATGCCGCGGAACTCATCGCCAAGCTCAGGGCGGCGCGGGTCGAGGCGGTGTACTTCGGCGGCCTTGCGCCGGAGGGGGCGGTGCTGGTCCGCGGACTGCGCGAGGCGGGCCTTGCCGCGCCGCTGGTCGCCAGCGACGGCATCCTCGACCGGGATTTCGGGACGCTCGCGGGCGCGGCGGGCGAGGGCGTCGTGATGACGCTGTCCTCGGAGCCGCGCCGCCTGCCCGAGGTGCGGGGACGGCCGCCGCGGGTGCCCGAGGCCGATGCGCTGGCCGCGCCGGCCTACGCCGCCGTGGAGGTGCTGGCGCAGGCGATGGAGCGGGCGAAGTCCGGCGACGGGCGCAAGGTCGCCGAGGCGATGCGGGCGGGAAGCTTTCGCACGACGGCCGGGGAGATCGCCTTCGGCGCGCAGGGCGATCCGGCGCCGGGCGCGGTCGTGCTCCGCGTCTGGCGGCGGACGCCGGACGGACGGCTCGACTACGCTGGCAACGACGTCGACCCCTGACGCCGGCAGATCGGACGAAACCGGGAGGATCGGCGCTTTTTGTGTCGATGCCGGCGGCGCGTCCGGGCGGGCAAGCTTGCCTGCATCGCGTGCTCCCCCTACATCGTGCGCGACGTTGTCGGGCTTGGCGCCTCCGGACTCGGACCCGCCGCCGCAGCGCTCAGCACATCGCTTTGACGAGAGATCGTGTCGCCGGAACGCCTGCTTCCAGACGGTCCGACTGGAGAGGGTGAATGGCGAAAGAAGAATTGATGCAGTTCGACGGTCTCGTGATCGAGATCCTGCCGGATGCGCGCTACCGCGTGCAGCTCGACCAGGGTCACGAGATCGTGGCCTACACCGCCGGCAAGATGAAGAAGAACCGCATCAAGACGCTCGCCGGCGACCGGGTCACCGTCGAGATGTCGCCCTACGACCTCGAGAAGGGCCGCCTCGTGTTCCGGCACAAGGACGAGCGCGCTGCCGGCCCCCGTCCGCCGGTGCGCGGCGGGCAGTTCCGCCGCCGCTGAGCGATCCCGGACCCGGGACGCGTCGGGGCATCCGCCTCGCCTACCTGCTCCTCGTCGTCAGCGCCTTCCTCTGGGCCTGCAATGCGGTCGCGGGACGGTGGGCGCCGGGCGAGGTGTCGCCGCAGGTCATCACAACCCTGCGCTGGATGTTCCCCTGCCTGATCCTCGCCGTGATCGCGCGTCGACGGATCGCGGCCGAGCGGGACGGCATCCGGCGGAGCTGGCTGCGCATCCTGCTCATGGGCACGGGCGGCTTCACCGCGTTCGCGAGCCTGTTCTACGCCGCCGGTGCCTACACCACCGCCGTCAACCTCGCGCTGTTCCAGGGCGCGATCCCCGTGTTCGTGATCCTGCTGAACTATGCCGTGTCCCGCGAGGGCGTGAGCGGGGCTCAAGGGTTCGGCGTCGCCATCACCCTGCTCGGCGCAGGGGTTGCGGCCACCCACGGCGACTGGAGCGTCATGCGAACCCTGGACCTGAACCGTGGGGACGTGCTCATCGTGGTGGGCTGCCTGCTCTACGCGGGCTACGCCGTCGCCCTGCGCACGCGGCCGAAGCTCTCGGCGCTGACCTTCTTCTCGGCCATGGCGGCGGCGGCCTTCGTCAGCTCGCTGCCCCTCCTGGCCATCGAGTGGGCGGCCGGACGCGCGGTCTGGCCGACCGGGACGGGGTGGGCGATCGTGGTGTTCGTGGCGCTCGGGCCGTCGCTCGCGGCCCAGCTCTGCTTCATGCGCGGGGTCGAACTGATCGGCCCGAACCGGGCGGGACTGTTCGTCAATCTCGTGCCGATCTTCGGCGCCGGCCTCGCCGTGCTCCTGGTCGGCGAGCCGTTCGGCCTCAACGAGGCGCTGGCGCTCGCCCTGGTGCTGGGCGGCATCGTCTGCGCGGAACGGCTGGGACGGAGGACACCGTCCCCGCGCGAGGCCGAGGCCTCGAAGGCGTCCTGAGATCGGGAGCCGGCGCCGCGACGCCGGCTCCCGGGCGCATCACTCGCAGACGCGGATGCGGCGGAAGACCACGTCGCCGTAAGGGTCGACGTAGCGGCGGCGCTCGAAATGGCAGACCGGGCCGTCATCGTCCTCGACGTAGACGGGCCGCGGAGCGCGGTAGACCGGCTGGCCGGGGTAGTAGCCGTTCTGCGACGAGGCGATGGCGCCGCCGACGGCGAGTCCGCCGAGGACGCCGAGCGCCGCAGCACCTCCGGGACCGATCCCGTCGCGCGCCTGGGCTGCGGGCGTCGCGGCCACGAGGCCGCCGGCGACGAGGGCGGTCGCGATCAATCGGTACATGGTTCGTCCCCTCCGGTGGGCGGGTTCGGCGGGATCGCCGGCCGCTGCCGATCACGGGTTAGAACAGCCCCGCTTTCGGGCGAATTTTCGGCGGACGGACGATTTTCGCAGATCACGGCTGCGCGAGGCGCAGCGACAGCGGCCAGTGCTGCGATAGGCAACCCCGGGATGCGCCGTCGCGTCGGCGATCTGCGCGGCGCCCGCATCCGTCGAGACGTGATCCTTGTCGTCCGTGGGGAGGCCGTCGGCCGGACGCATCGGGACGTTCCGGCCCGGGGGGATCGCGGCGGACGGAACGCGACCCGGACGAGACCGGTGCATCGGGCGCGTCGGAGGCCGATGCTCACGGGCTGAAGATCAGCACGAGGTAGACGAAGAACACGACGAGGTGGACCGCGCCCTCCAGCACGGTGGTGCGCAGGCTGGAGAACGTCAGCGTGCTGAGGATCAGGGTGACGGCCAGCAGCGTCATCTCCGTGGGCTTGAGGCCGAGCACCACCGTCTGCCCGCTGATCAGGCCGACCGCGAGGATCGCCGGGACGGTGAGGCCGATCGTCGAGGTGGCCGCCCCCAGGCACAGGTTGATCGCCCGCTGCAACTCGTTGCGGGCCACCGCCCTGAGCGCCGAGATCGCCTCCGGCGTGAAGACGATCCCCGCGATCAGCACGCCGCTGAGCGCGGACGGCGCGCCGAGCGCCCCGATGCCGTACTCGAGGATGGTCGCGAGGCTCTTCGACAGCAGCACGATGGGCAGGATGTTGGCGACGAGCAGGATCGTGTGCCGGAGGCTCGCGCCGGGCGCCGCCCCGCGCCCGTCCTCGGCCGCGACGCGCAAGTCCGCCGTCAGTGCCGCGTCCGGCTCCGCGGCCTCCTTGAAGAACTCGCTGTGGCGGCCGGTCTGGATCAGCAGGAACACCCCGTAGAGCGCGACGGTGAACACCGAGAAGGTCACGGCCTGCAGCTTGGTCAGCGTGCCGTCGCTGGTCGAGGTGGTGAAGTTCGGGATGATCAGCGCCAGCGTCGAGAGCGGGATGATCACCGCGAGGAAGGCCGAAGCACCCTGAAGGTTGTAGCTCTGCTGGTGGTGCCGCAGGCCGCCAAGCAGCAGGCCGAGGCCGACGACGCCGTTCAGCACGATCATCAGCACCGCGAACATCGTGTCGCGCCCCAGCGTCGGCGCGTCCTTGGCGCCCAGCATGACCGCCGAGATCAGCGCCACCTCGATGACGACGATGGAGAGCGTCAGAACCAGGGTGCCGAGCGGCTCGCCCAGGAGGTCGGCCAGCGCCTCGGCCTCGTGCACGACGCCGAAGGCCGACCAGAAGATCACCGCGAGCAGCCACGCGAACAGGCCGAGCGCCCAGAGCGGCTGGTTCAGGTCCGCCAGCCAGTCCTTGCCGAACCACGCGAAGGCCCCGACCGTCGCCCACGCCGTCACGAACCGTGCCATGCCCATCGACCGTGCGTTCCGCGCTCATCCAACGCCCGGGAGCCGGAGCGCGTGCCGGTCCGTCGCACACGCGCCCCGGGGCGACAATCGGGCCAACGTCGAGGGATCGATGCCGACGGCCTTGGAGTTTCGACCCTTCCGCCCGCCGGTCCGCGTCGGCGCGACCGCTCCATGCGGTGCGGGGCGTGGCAAAGGCGCCGCGAAGGCGCTACAGGACAGCGTTCCGCAACCCGTGTCGAGACCGGCGCGCCCTTCGACGCGACCCACGCCCGCGTGGGTCGCGATGGGGACGACGGTCGTGAAAGCCCCTTCCGTGCCGTTTCCCACCCTGCCCGCCCCCTTCGCGCGGGCGCTCGCCGACCACGACTACGCCGAACCGACGCCGGTGCAGAGCGCCGTGCTGGAGGCCGCCGCCGACGGCCGCGACCTCCTCGTCTCCGCGCAGACCGGCTCCGGCAAGACGGTGGCCTACGGCCTCGCGATGGCCGGCCTGCTGCTCGATGGCGCCGAGATGCTGGCGCCGGCAGGCAGCCCGCTGGCGCTGGTCATCGCGCCGACCCGCGAACTCGCGCTCCAGGTCCAGCGCGAGCTGCTGTGGCTCTACGCGCCGGCCGGCGGCCGGGTGACGGCCTGCGTCGGCGGCATGGACCCGCGGCGCGAGGCGCGCGCGCTCCAGGAGGGCACGCACATCGTCGTCGGGACGCCGGGGCGCCTGCGCGACCACCTGGAGCGGCGCATCCTCGTCACAGAGGGCATGCGCGCCGTCGTCCTCGACGAGGCCGACGAGATGCTCGACCTCGGATTCCGCGAGGACATCGAGTTCATCCTCTCGGCGACGCCCCACCAGCGCAGCACCTTCCTGTTCTCGGCGACCCTGCCGAAGGCGATCGACAGCCTCGCCGCCCGCTACCAGCGCGACGCCCTGCGGCTCGCGGTGAAGAGCGAGACGCGCGGCCACGCCGACATCGCCTACCGGGCGATCCGGGTGGTGCCCCGCGAGATCGAGCACGTCGTGCTCAACCTCTTGCGCGCGGCCGACGCGCCCACCGCGCTCGTGTTCTGCAACACCCGCAACGCCGTGCGCCACCTCCAGGCGAACCTGACCGAGCGCGGCTTCTCGACGGTGGCGCTGTCGGGCGAACTCGGCCAGGGCGAGCGCAACGCCGCGCTCCAGGCGCTGCGCGACGGCCGCGCCAAGGTGTGCGTGGCTACCGACGTCGCCGCCCGCGGCATCGACCTGCCGACCCTGAGCCTCGTGATCCACGCCGACCTGCCGCACGACGCCGAAGTGCTCCAGCACCGCAGCGGCCGGACCGGACGGGCGGGCCGAAAGGGCACCTCCGTCCTGCTGATCCCGAACGCCCGGCGGCGGCGCGCCGAGCAGATGTTTGCCGTGGCCAAGATCTCGCCCGAGTGGGGCGGGCCGCCCTCGGCCGACGAGATCCGGCGGCTGGACGGCGAGCGCATGCTGGAGGACCCGCTCTTCACCGAGGCGCCGGGCGAGGAGGATCTGGCGCTGGCCGAGACCCTCGTCTCCGGCCGCACGCCGCTCGAACTCGCCGCGGCGCTCGCCCGCATCTACCGCACCCGCCTGCCGGCGCCGGAGGACGTGACCGACCCCGGCGACGCGTCCGGGCGCGGCGCCGGCCGCCCGCCCTACGATCCGATGGAACCGGAGCGGATCGCCGCGATGGGCCCGGCGGTGTGGTTCCGGCTCAACCTCGGCCGGCGCGACAACGCCGACCCGCGCCGCCTGCTGCCGATGCTGACGCGGCGCGGCGGGATCGACCGCCAGGAGATCGGCGCGATTCGCATCTTCGACCGGGAAACCAAGTTCGAGGTCCGCGGCAACGCCGCCTCCCGCTTCGCGCAGGCGTTCGCCCGCAACGGTTCGCCGGAGATCCAGGTCGAGGCGCTCGCCGACGATGGGCCGGCGGCCGAGCACCGGGGGCCTGCGGGCTTCAAGAGCCCGCGCGCGGGCAAGCACGAGCGTCACGTCGGCAAGGCCGGCACCGGCACGCCGGCGGGCGCCAAGCCCTACGCCCGCAAGCCGCGGGCCTGAAGCTTCGGGCGCGTCACGCTCGGTCCTGGTGGCTGACTCGCGACCTGTCGACGTGTGGCGATGAGCACCGGAGGAGGGACCAGCGTGCGGCGGAGCTACCCACGGAGAGCTTACACACCCGTTCAGATGACGTTAGATGAGACGTTGATCTCTCATTCTGCGAAGACAAAGATGGTCCCAAGGATGGCGACCAACAAGGATGCTCCCGTTATAAGTTCAGCATTCTCGTCGGAAAATCTCGATCTATCATATCTGTTTATGTAAAATATGACAGAAATGGCAATCAACAACAGTGAGATGCCCATCACATCGCTGATTTTTACCACAAGCGACATCGCGCTTCCGATCCCTGTTTCGAAGTTTTAGTTCTTCGTTTGCGTTGAGAATGACTAAAACCATATCGCACGCCACTGCAAGTCGAGCGGCCGAGACTGCTGAGCGGCCCCCCCGAAGCTCAGGGGTTTCGACGCGGGAAGAGGAGACGACGTCGGCACCGCGTGCGTCAGGTCCTTGACAAGGATGTCGCTGGCGAGAGCCTTGTCAGGAAGCACCGTCGATGGGGGATGGCGTGCCGACCGCGTCGCGTGGCGATCACGTTCCCGTCACCGGAGAGGATGTCCCGCCAGGGGCTTTCCGTGCGGACAATCCCGGGGATCGCCGCCGCGCGCAGACGGTTGTCGGCTCCGCTGCGACCTGGATCGCAGGGCTTGCACAGGAAGCGCGGGCCCATCTTCGCCCATCGGGACGAAGCGATCCGAGGCGGGCTTGAACCACGACCCTATGCCTACGAGAATCCTGCTTCCAGACAGGCCCTAGACTGCGCCCATGCCCCTCGCGCTGCTGCGACGTCCCGATCCCGACCATCTCGACATCGTGCACGAGGGCACGACCTTCCGCATCGCGGTTCGGCGCCGGCCGAGCGCGCGGCGCCTGACGCTGCGGGTCTCGGCTACGAGCGGCGAGGTGGTGATCACCCTGCCGGCCCGGAGTACGATCGCAACGGCGCAGCGCTTCGCCGCGAGCCACGGCGGCTGGATCGCGGCCCGCCTCGCACGCGTGCCGGAACGCGTGCCGTTCGAAGCGGGGTCGCTGCTCCCCTTACGCGGCGTGCCGCACCGCATCGTCCACCGCGGCGCGCGGAGCGGCGTGACCCGGACCGGGAGCGACGGGCCGGAGCCGGTGATCTCGGTGTCGTGCGGGGAGGCTCACGTCGACCGCCGGGTCCGCGCCTTCCTGGAGCAGGAGGTGCGCCGCGACCTGCTCGGCGCGGTCGACCACTACGCGGTCAGGCTCGGGCAGCGACCGACGCGCATCACGGTCCGGGACACGCGCAGCCGCTGGGGGTCCTGCACGGCGGGCGGCGCACTGAACTTCTCCTGGCGCCTGATCCTGGCGCCGCCGCTGGTGCTCGACTATCTGGTCGCGCACGAGATGGCGCACCTGCGCGAGATGAACCACTCGGCCCGGTTCTGGGCGCTGCTCGGGGGCCTTTGTCCCGAGGTGGACGCGGCCGAGGCGTGGCTGAAGCGAAACGGAACGGCGCTGCACCGCTACGGCTGAGCAGGGCTCAGCACGGCCTCAGTCCTCGGAGTCTCAGCCCTTGGCGCGCAGGACCTGCCCGCGTGAGGCGCGCTCCGCCGGCCACGCCGGCCGCGGATCGACCTGCCCCGGCTCAAGCGTGCGCGGCGCGACGCTGTCGCAGAGCTCGCGCTGACGCACGAGGATCGGATGGCCGAGAGCGTCGCGGCGGCGGACGAGCCCGCCCTCGCGGCAGAAACCGGCGATCGCGGCGCTGCCGTTGCGGCCGCCGCGGGGGTTGCGTGCGACCGGCGGGTGCTCGACCGTCAGCAGGCCGTCGTGGTTGAGCGAGCGCTCGACGTAGGTGGTCTCGCCGACGGGAAGCGGCTCGGCCGCCGCAGCGACGTGGCCGGCGCCGAGGAGCAGGGCCGTCAGGGCGAGGAACCGCATCGCGTCGTGTCCTGATCTTGGATCGTCTGCCCGATCGTCACCGTCACATCTAGGCCGCGCGACGGCGGGGCGATAGCACATTGCGGCAACAAGCGGCCGTTCGCCGTCGCTTGACAGCGCCCGGCCTCGCATGGTCGGAACACCCGGGTTCAGCCCCCGCCGATCCTCGGGCGCGGGCGCTCGCGAAAGGTTCGGTGGTGCGGCTGCGCGTGAGTCTCGATTTAATCGGGCGTCTGCTGCCGGTGCTCTCCGTCGCTATCCTCGGGCTCGCGGGCTGCCTCCTCGCTGCCGGCGCGGCGCATGCGCAGGGCATGGTGCGCAAGACCTTCGAGGACTGGCAGTTGCGCTGCGAGACGCCGGCGGGCGCCAAGGCCGAGCAGTGCGCGATGGTGCAGTACCTCGCCGCCGAGGACCGTCCGAACCTGACGCTGGTGGTCATCGTTCTGAAGACCGCCGACAACCGCGGCTACCTGCTCCGCGTCGTCGCGCCGCTCGGCGTCCTGCTGCCCTCGGGGCTCGGGCTGAAGATCGACCAGACCGACATCGGCCGCGCCGGCTTCGTGCGCTGCCTGACGACCGGCTGCGTCGCCGAGGTGGTGATGGACGACGGGCTGGTCCGCCAGTTCAAGGCCGGCACCCAGGCAACCTTCATCGTGTTCCAGACGCCCGAGGAGGGCGTCGGCATACCCCTGTCGATGAAGGGGTTCGCCGCCGGCTTCGACAGCCTGAAGTGAACGCCTCTCGGGATCGCGCCATGCCTCGTGCCACGATCGGACACTTGATGATCGCCCGGCTGGGCCTCGGGGGGCTTCTCCTCCTGTCGCTGGGCTGCACGGGCGCGCACGCGCAGGAGGGCAGCATCTTCTCGAACCTCTTCAGGTACGGCGGCACCACGGTTCCGCCGTCCCAGCCGAAGGAGTTGGAGGCGGCCTACTGCCCGCCGATCGACGTGCCCGAGGGGGGCGCCTCGCTCCAGACCGCGGGCGGCGGCGGCATCCGCACGCAGATCACCCTGGGACGGCTCGCGCGCGAGTGCACCCGCCGGGAGGACGGCGCGATCACCGTCAAGGTCGGCGTCGAGGCTCGCGTCCTGCTCGGACCCGCGGGCACACCGGGCCGCTTCGACGTGCCGCTGACGATCACGATCAAGCAGGACGCGAAGACGATCGCAACCCGCTCCAAGCGCGTGGCGGTGACGGTGGCGCCCGGCGAGGCGCAGGGCTTCGCGACGATCGTCGAGGAGGACATCACCGTGCCGGTGGCGATGACCGCCGACTACGAGATCGCGGTCGGCCTCGGCGGCGGCGTCAAGGCCGCCAAGCCGAAGCCGCGGCGCAAGGGGCCGGGCAAGGGGCCGGTCGCGGCGGCGCCTGCCGTGGGCGAGCCGAGCGCGGCGCAGTGAGCGTAGACGTCGATGTCCGCCCCGTGAGAGGCGTGCCGCGTCCGGGGCACGCGCGCCCGACCTCCTCCTGACGCCGTCATCGCCGGGAGCGCGCGACATCGGCCGGCCGGTCGCGTTCCGGATCGAGACCGTTGCGGACGGTGTCTTCGACCGGCGCCTCGTCCTCCCGGAGGACGTGCGCGGGGCCTGGATCGTCCTGAGCTACAGCACCGACCCCGCCGCCGCCCCGCGGCGGCCAATGCTGCGCATCGTCCGGGCCGGCGGGACGGTGCAGGACTTCGTTCTGCCGGGCGTGGCGCAGGCGTGCGCGCACTGGCTCGGCCTCCTGCCGGCCGATACGACGGAGATCCGGCTCGTCGCTGGCGCCGGCTTCGTCCTCGAGCGCGTCGGCCGGCGCAGCCACGCGAGCCTGCTCGGCGCGTGCCTGCGCCGGCGCCCGCTCCGCTTCGTCTCGGCGCTCTATGAGCGGGCCTGCGGCGATGCGCGGCGCTACCGGGACACCCTGCGCGGCGCCTGCGCGGTGACGCCGCGCGCGCGCTACGCGGCGTGGGCGCAGGCGCGCGCCGGCTCGGCCGAATCCGGCGTCCCGCGCGATGCGGCATCCGGCGTTTCGGTCGGGGCGGGAGACCGCTCCGGCGACGGGGCCGTCCCCACGATCCGCGTGCTCATCCGCGCGCGCGCGGGCGCCGAAGCCGCGCTCGCCGCCACGCTCGCGAGCCTGCGCGACCAGACGCATCGCGGTTGGCGAGCCCAGGTCCTGCACGCGGGAGCGATGGGGGAGACTGTCTCGGACGACCGCGTCGCCCATGCCGCCTGGCAGGTCGAGCGGCCGCTTCGCGACCTCATGGCGGATGATGCGGTCTGCCTGCTCGAAGCCGGGGATCGGCTGACCCCGGACGCCCTCACGCGCCTCGCGTCCGCGGTGGCGCGAGCCGACCTCGCCTACGCGGACGAGGTGGACGCCGACGGCACACCGCGGTTGAAGCCCGACTGGAGCCCCGACCTCGCCGCGGCGACGGGCTACCAAGGCCGTCCCTGCCTCGCCTCGCGCGGACTCGTCGCGCGCCTGCCCGACCGGCCGGTCGGCCCGCTCGCGGCGTTCCCGCTCGCCCTCGAAGTCGCCCTGGCCTCCGCGGCCGGCCACGTCGTTCACATCCCAAGGGTGCTCGCGCGCACGGTCGCGCAAGAGGTCGATGCCCGAACGCGCGCCGCCGCCCTGAGCCGGCACCGCGATTCCGCCGCTGCAGTGGCCGAGCCGGTGATCCGGGACGGGGTCGTCGCGCTGCGATGGCCGCTGCCGCAACCGGCGCCGCTCGCCAGCATCGTCGTCCCGTCGCGCGACCGGCTCGCCCTCATTGCCCGGGCCTGCCGCGGCGTGCTGCACGAGACCGGCTATCCCGCGATCGAACTGATCGTCGTCGACAACGGCTCGACCGATCCGGCCGTACTCGCGTATTACGAGGCCCTGCGCCGCGATCCCCGCGTCCGCATCCTGCACGATGATCGACCGTTCAACTTCTCGGCTCTGGTCAATGCCGGCGTCGCCGCCGCGACGGGCGCCATCGTCGTCCTCCTCAACAACGACGTCGCGATCCTGCATCCCGATTGGCTCGACGCGATGGTCCGGCAGGCCGTGCGGCCGGAGGTCGGGGCGGTCGGCGCCAAGCTGCTCTACGCCGACGGCACGCTGCAGCACGCCGGCGTCGTCGTCGGGCTCGGCGGGCGGGCGGGCCACATCCTGCGCGGACGGCCCGCCGACACGCCGGGCCATCTCGGCCAGATGCGCGTCGCGCACGAGGTCTCCGCCGTCACCGCCGCCTGCCTCGCGGTCGAGCGGAGGAAGTACGCCATCGTCGACGGCTTCGACGCGGAAGCGTTTCCGATCGACTTCAACGACGTGGATTTCTGTCTGCGCCTCGGGCACGCGGGCTACAAGACGGTCTGGACCCCGGCCGCGACGCTGGCGCACCTCGAATCGGTCAGCCGCGGCCCGTCGGTCGGCCCCGCGCGGCGGCGCTTCGAGGCCGAAGCCGAACGCTTCGCCGAGCGCTGGCGGCACGTGATCCGCCACGACCCGTTCTACCATCCGGCCCTGTCGCTCACCACCTTCGGCGAGGATCTGGAATAGGCATGGCGCGGGAACCGGCCGAGACGGGCGGCCCCAAGGCTGCGATGAGGCCGGGCCGCCGGATCGCCGCCGCCCTGACGCTGGCGCGCAATCCGCGACGGACCGGGTTCGTCCTCTGGTCCTGGATCGCCGGCCGCCGGCTGCGCGCCCGTCAGGCCCTGGCCGCCCTGATCGGCATCGACCATCGCCTGACTCTGCCGCCCGGCATCCTCGACCGCTTCCCCGTTGCACCGCCGGTCCCCGACGCGGACATCCGCGTCCTGACGGCGCCGGGCCACGCGCTCGTGGCCGACGCCCATGAAACATTCGCCGCCGCCTTCGCCGCCGATCCGACCCTGCATGCCCTCTACGGGGATGCCCTGGTTCAGGGAACGCCCGGCGGTCCCGTCCTGCCGCTGCTCCGCTCCGCCTTCGATCCGGCACTGCTGATGGCGGTCGACGACCTCGGTCCGGTCCTCGCCCTGCGCCGCGCGAGCCTCCCGACCGCGAGCCTCGATCCGAGCCGGGACATCCCGGCGATGGCGGCCGCCTTCCGCATCGCCGAGCGCTTCGGGCCGGCGGCGATCGGCCACCTGCCGGGCATCGTCTCGATCTGGCGGCCATGGATGGCGGAGGCGGCCGACGCGGCGCGAGGCCGGGAGCCGTCCCGCGAGGCCCGCCTCGCCATCGTGCGCGATCACCTCGATCGGACCGGGCAGGCGGGAGCCCGCCTCGCGATCGACGGGGACGGGGTGATCGCCGTCGCACATCCGCTCCCCGATCCGCCGCCGGCGGTCACCGTGATCGTTCCGACGCGCGATCGCCTCGACCTGCTTCGCCCGTGCGTCGCGAGCCTGCGCGGGTGCACGGACTGGCCCGAGATCGAGATCCTGGTCTGCGACAACGACAGCCGCGAGGCCGGGACGCGCGCCTATTTCCAAGCGCTGGAAGGGGAGGGGGCGGCCCGGATCGTCGCCTGTCCCGGTCCCTTCAACTTCGCCGCCATGAACAACGCCGCCGCGGCATTCGCACGCGGAAAACTCCTCGCCTTCGTCAACAACGACGTCGAGGCGTTCGAGCCGGATTGGCTCGGGCGGATGGCGCGCGAGGCCCTGCGGCCGGACGTCGGGGCGGTGGGCGCCAAGCTCCTCGACGGGGCCGGCCGCATCCAGCACGGCGGCATCGTCCTCGGCACCGGCGGCCTCGTCACCCACGCCCATCGGCATTTTCCCGGCGACGCGCCCGGCTACGGCGCGCGGCTGCGCGCGACGCACGCGGTCTCGGCGGTTACCGCCGCCTGCCTCGTGGTCGAGGCCGCGAAGTTCCGTCGCGTCGGCGGCTTCGACGCGGCGCACTTTGCCGTGGACTTCAACGACGTCGACCTGTGCCTGCGCCTGAGCGCGGCCGGCTACCGCACCCTGATGGTGCCGGGCGCCGTGCTGCACCACCGCGAGGCGGCAAGCCGCTCCTGGACGCCCGACGCCTGCGCCCGCCACAACCGCGAGATCGTCGAGCTCAGACGACGATGGGGGCCGCTGCTCGCGCAGGACCCCCATTACCACCCGGGCTTCGACCCGGATCGCTCGACCCACGCGCGGCTGCGCGCGGGCTTCTTCGCGGACGAGGCCGCCTTGAGCGTCCGCCGTCCGTCCTACTGAACCAGGCGCGGGCCCCCGGTCTGCACCTTCTCGTTCTCGGACATGATGCCGAGGCGCTTGGCGACCTCGGTGTAGGCCTCGATCAGGCCGCCGAGGTCCTTGCGGAAGCGGTCCTTGTCGAGCTTGTCCGCGGACTTGATGTCCCACAGCCGACACGAATCGGGTGAGATCTCGTCGGCGACGACGATGCGCATCATGTCGCCTTCCCAGAGCCGCCCGGTCTCGATCTTGAAGTCGACCAAGCGGATGCCGACGCCGAGGAAGAGGCCCGACAGGAAGTCGTTGACGCGGATCGCCAGCGCCATGATGTCGTCGATCTCCTGGGGCGTCGCCCAGCCGAAGGCGGTGATGTGCTCCTCCGAGACCATCGGGTCGTTGAGCGCGTCGTTCTTGTAGTAGAACTCGATGATCGAGCGCGGGAGCTGGGTGCCCTCCTCAAGGCCGAGGCGGGTGGCGAGCGAGCCGGCGGCGACGTTGCGCACCACCACCTCGAGGGGGATGATCTCGACCTCGCGGATCAACTGCTCGCGCATGTTGAGCCGGCGGATGAAGTGCGTCGGCACGCCGATGTCGTTGAGGTGCTGGAACACGAACTCCGAGATCCGGTTGTTCAGCACGCCCTTGCCGTCGATGATCTCGTGCTTCTTCGCGTTGAAGGCGGTTGCGTCATCCTTGAAATGCTGGATGAGCGTTCCGGGCTCGGGTCCCTCGTAGAGGACCTTCGCCTTGCCCTCGTAGATGCGACGGCGGCGGTTCATAGGCGTGTACCGTGGTTTGAGGAAGTCCATCGGGCCGTGGCTCCTTGGCGACGAACGAGTGAGCGGAATCCGCGGCGGTACGACCTCGGGGAAGGTCGGGCCGCGGGCACACGTCGTTGCTGAGGACCCTGGCGACCGCCGCGCAAACTAGCCGAAGCGGGCTTGCAGCACAACGCGTTAGCCGTGCGTGGACGACGGCCGGACATGGGCAGCGGCGATCCTTTTGCCCGAAGGGTTACCGTGCGCGGGTCGCGCGTCAGGTGGTCTTCGCGGGATAGCGGCACAGGTCGTGGATCGGGCAGCGCGGGCATTCGGGCCGGCGCGCCTTGCAGACGTAGCGCCCGAACAGGATCAGCCAGTGGTGGGCGTTCAGCCGGTAGGCTTCCGGCACGACCGCTTCGAGCCCCGCCTGAACCTTGTCGGGCGTCGAGGCCACGACGAGGGGGATGCGGTTGGCCACGCGGAAGATGTGGGTGTCGACGGCGATGCGCGGCTCGCCGAAGGCGACGTTGAGCACCACGCTCGCGGTCTTGGCGCCGACGCCGGGCAGCACCTGCAACTGCGCCTGCGAGCGCGGCACGACGCCATCGTGCTCCTCGACCAGGATGCGCGACAGGGCGATGACGTTCTTCGCCTTGGTGTTGAACAGGCCGATCGTGCGGATGAAGCCGCGCACCCGCTCCTCGCCGAGCGCCAGCATCTTGTCCGGCGTGTCGGCGATGGCGAAGAGCGGCGCGGTGGCGAGATTCACGCTGCGGTCGGTGGCCTGCGCCGACAGCACCACTGCGACGAGCAGGGTGTAGGGATTTTGGAACGTCAGTTCCGCCCGCGGCTCGGGGTTGGCGATCCGCAATCGCGAGAAGATTTCCGCCAGGGTCGCAGCGTCGACGGCGGCGGGCGCCGTCTCCGCCCGTGCGACGATCGGTCGAGCCGGTTGGCCTCCGATCGACGCTTTCTTGACGGCTTTCGGCTTCCGGGCTGGCATCGTTGGGTTATACGGGCGCCATGGCGAGCGGCAACCTCTACGCCCATCCCGACGGGCTCGACCCCGACACGATCGACCGTCCGGTTTTCGAGGCGACCATCCGGCCGCACCAATCCCTGAGCCGCCTCGGCTTCAAGGCGGTGATGACGGGCTGCTGCCTCGTCTCGCTGGTCATCTCGGTGTGGTGCTGGCGTATGGGCTTCTGGCCGATCGCCGGCTTCTTCGGCCTCGACATGCTGGCGATCTACGCCGCCCTGAAGGTCAGTTTCCGCCGCGGGCGTTCCTTCGAGGAGGTGATGATCTCGCAGCTTGAGATCCTGCTGACCCGCGTCAGCCACCGCGGCGAGCGGCACCAGTGGCGCTTCAACCCGCTCTGGACCAAGCTGACCCAGGTCGAGGACGAGGAGTACGGGCTGCAACGCCTGACCTTGGTCTCGCGCCGCGACTTCGTCGTCGTCGCCCGCGACGCCTCGCCCGACGAGCGCGCCCGCATCGCCCGCGGCCTCACCCAGGCGCTCGCCAAGGTGAAGAAGGGTTTTTGACCGCAGCGCACCCGTCATCGCGTTGCGCCAAGGCCCTGGCGGCACGGTTGATGCCTCCCCGCCCTTAAGCGATGAGCGGATGGGTGGCGTGCAGGACAACGGACACGACGGAAGCCTCGATCGGCGCGCGGTCCTGGGCGGGATCGCCGCGGCGGGCCTCGCGACGGTGTCCCCGTCGCGGGCCGCGGCGGGACCGGACGCCATCACTGCGGCCTCGGCCGGTGACCTGGCCGAGGCGATCCGCACCAGGCGCCTGACCTCGGCGGAGGTGGTCGAGGCGCATCTCGACCGGATCGCCGCAGTCAACCCGCGGCTCAACGCCGTCGTCCGGCTCACGGCGGAGTCGGCGCGGCGGGAGGCGGCCCTGGCCGACGCGGCGCTGGCGCGGGGCGACCGGACGGGTCCGCTCCACGGGGTCCCGGTGACGATCAAGGACACGCTGGAGACCGCCGGCGTGGTCTGTACCGGCGGCACCCTCGGGCGCGCGTCCTACGTGCCGAGGACGGATGCGACCGCGGTCGCGCGGCTGCGGGCGGCCGGCGCGATCATCCTCGGCAAGACCAACGTGCCGGAACTCGCGGGCGCCCTGGAGACGGACAACCTCGTCTACGGCCGCACCAACAACCCCTACGACCTCGCCCGCACGCCGGGGGGCAGCAGCGGCGGCGAGGCGGCGATCGTCGCGGCCTGCGGCTCAGCCCTGGGCCTCGGGACGGATGCCGGCGGCAGCATTCGCGTGCCCGCCCATTACTGCGGCCTCGCCGCCCTCAAGCCCACGTCCGGGCGCGTACCGCGCACCGGCCAGTTCCCCCGCCCGATGGGCGCCCGCAACAGCGTCTTCCACGTCAGCCTGATCGCACGCCGGGTCGACGACCTGGCGCTGGCGCTGCCGCTCATCGCCGGACCGGATTTCCATGATTACACCATCGTCGACATGCCGCTCCGCGACCCTCGCGCGGTGTCCTTAAGCGGGCTGAAGCTCGCCTTCTTTGACGACGACGGCGCCTCCGCACCGACCCCGGAGATCGCCGCCGCCGTGCGCAGCGCCGCGCAGGCCTTCGCGGAGGCCGGCATCGCCGTCGCGGAGCGCCGCCCCCCGGACGCGGAGAAGGCGGCGACCGTTTACTACGACATGACCCGCGGCGACGGCGGTGCGGGCGTGCGCGCCTTCCTCAAGTCGGTCGGCACCGACCGGATCTCGCCGCTGTTCGAGCAGTCGCTGACCTCGCGCTCGGCGCCGGCGATGGGCAGCATCACCGAGGCGCTCGCGGCGTTTGCCCGCTGGGATGCCTACCGCAACGCGCAGCTCGGCTTCCTCGAAGACTACGACGCGCTGCTCTCGCCGGTCGCGCCCTACGTCGCGCCGCCGCATGGCATGAGCTTTGATCCGGACAGGCAGCGCGGCGTCGGCTACGCGCAGATGCACAACCTGACGGGCTGGCCCGCCGCGACGGTTCGCGTCGGCACCTCCCCCGAGGGCATGCCGATCGGCGTGCAGGTCGCCGCCCATCCGTGGCGCGAGGATGTCGCCCTCGCGCTCGCCCGCCACCTTGAGGACAGCTTCGGCGGGTGGAGCCGGCCGTCGATCTGAGGGCCGACGCCTACGACCCCGGCATCCAGTCGATGTTCGGCCGCTGAGCGAGGATGCGGTCGAAGTAGTTCGCCACCGCCTGTGCGCCGTCGGTGTGCATCATCGCTACGGGATGGGCGAGGTAGGCACGGGCCAGGTCCAACGGGATCGCCTCCGTGCGGAGCGCGTCCAGGACGGCGTCGATGAAGGCGTCGTTGGCCTCGTTGAAATCGGCCGACAGCTTCTTCCTGTCGTTCAGGGCCGTGATCGCCATGCCATCGCTCCTCGTCGGCACGCCGCGTCCGCGGCAGCGCGGGATTACGGACGACCGGCGTGATCGTTCCCCCCCTCGGACGACTGGCCGGCAACCGATCATCACGCGCGTCCTCCCCTATGGAGCGCGAGAGCCGATGCCGCCCGGCGTGGGCGTGTCATGGAATTTCGGCCTTGTTGTCGACTGGGGCATTGACGGCTTGGTTTGGTGTGGGTATACCCCGGTCATCGGCGCCGGCCGCG
>NZ_CAXTBY010000017.1:0-50482 GCF_964242245.1 uncultured Methylobacterium sp.
TGCACACGAGACAGATGGGGGCGGCCAGCGGAGGACCTCAAACAGGCTCTTAGCCCGACACGATCGCCGCGGGTCCTGCTCCGCGAGAAAACGGCCCGACCCCCTGGAGCGGGGAGCGGGCCGGATCAAGCTGCGGATCGCATAGAGTCCCGGGCCGAGCCCGGGACGCGGAACTTGGCTCCCGGCGCCGAGGCCGGCCTCAGGCCGCGCTCGCCCGCGCTTGGCGGGCCTGCATCCGCGCCCTGAGCCGGTGGCGGCGGGCGGCGATCACCGTGCCGTTGACCTCGCCGCCGAACAGGAACATCGCCGCGAGCCAGTACAGGAACACGAGGAACACCATCGCGGTGGCCAAGCCCCCGTAGGTCGAGGCGTAGGCGTTCGAGAAGCGGTCGAGGTAGAACCCGAAGCCTAAGCCCGCGAAGAACCACAGCAGCAGCGTCACGCCGATGCCGGGCAGCACCGCGAGGAACGAGCGCCGGCCGGCCGCCACGAACTTGTGGGCGATGATCAGCACGGCGGCGAGCAGGAACGCGGTGATGCCGATCCGGCCGATCGCCACGGTGAGGCTCAAGGGTTCGAGGCCCGGCGCCACGAGGACGACGTTGCGCCAGATCAGCGGCCCGAGCACCACGAGCAGGGCGAAGGCGAGCATCGCGAAGGCGCCGCAGACGACGTAGCCGATCGATTCGAGCCGCGTCAGCCACCACGGCCGCATCTCGCGCAGGCCGTAGGCGCGGTTGAGCCCGACCCGCAGGCTCTCGACGCCGGACGAGGAGAAGTACAGGGCGAGCACGGCCCCCACCGTCAGCACGCCGCCGCGCTGCTCGGTGAGCACCCGGTGGACCTCGCCGACGATCGGCTTGGCGACCTCCCGCGGCCACGCGTCGAAGATCAGCACGCCGGCCTCGTCGGCCAGCGACTTGGTTCCCAGCAGGCCCGCGAGCGCCGCGAGCAGGATCAGGAACGGGAACAGCGAGGTCAGGGTCGAGAGCGCGATGTGGCTCGCGATCGCCCATCCGTCGTGGGAGACGAAGCGCTGCGCGGCGATGCCGGCGACTTCCAGGCTGGTGCGGAGGCGTCTCACGACCGGTGATGGTTTCCGAAAGCTCGAACTCGATCCGGATACGTGACGGTCCGGGTCCGCCCGTCAACGCGCGCGGGCCGATCGCCCGGCGTTCGCGCGGGCAGTGACGCCTTCGGGCAACGCGGGACACGGCGGATCGACGCATGGGCGCCCTGCCGCTTTCCCGGTTGTCACGGGCGCGTCCGCGTGCTGCCTGCGCGCCACCATGCCCGCCGCCCTCGCCAGACGCCTGATCCCCAGCCTGTTCGTCCTGATCTGGTCGACCGGCTTCATCGCGGCGCGCTACGTGGCGCCCTACGCCGAGCCCCTGCCCTTCGTGGCCGTGCGCGTTCTCGGCGTCGCCCTGGTGCTCGCGGTCATCGCGCTGGGCGTCGGGGTCTCATGGCCGCGGACGCGGGCCGGCTGGCGCGACGCGCTGGTGGCCGGCGTGCTGATGCAGGGGCTCTACATCGTCGGCGTGTTCTGGGCGGTGCATCGCGGCCTGCCCGCGGGGATCGCGGCGCTGGTCGGCAGCCTGCAGCCGCTGCTGACGGCGATGCTGGCGGGCCCGGTGCTCGGCGAGGTCGTGAGCCGGCGGCGCTGGCTCGGCATCGGGCTCGGCTTCCTCGGCGCCGGCCTCGTGCTCGCCCCGAAGATCGGCGCCGCGGGCGCGGCCGGCATCCCGCCGGTGGCGCTGGCCGCGTGCCTTGGCGCCATCGCCGCGATCACGCTGGGCACCCTCTGGCAGAAGCGCACGGGGGCCGAGGCGGACCTGCTCGCCACGGCGACGCTCCAGTTCGTCGGCGCCTGCGGGATCGCGGTGCCGCTGGCGCTCGTCTTCGGCGGCGGGCTGTCCGTGCCGCTGCTGCTGCCGGTCTGGCTCGGGATGGCGTGGTCGGTGCTGGTGAGCTCGGTGGCCGGCATCCTGCTGCTGCTGGTGCTGATCCGCCGCGGCGCGGTGGCGGGCGTGTCCGCGCTGCTGTTCCTGGTGCCGCCGGTCTCGGCGGGGCTCGCCTACCTGATGTTCGGCGAGGCGCTGACGCCGGTGCAGATCGCCGGCATGGCGGTCGCGGCGGTCGGCGTCGCGGTGGCGAGCCGGGGCTGACGGGCTTCACGTTGAATTGCAACCGGCGCGATAAAGAATTTGCTTCGCCGGACCCGACCTGACCTATATTGCCGATCACCGGAACCGTTCAGACGAGAGTGCCCGCCATGTCCGCCTCGCCCGCCTTCCAGTCCGAACCCCAGGACATCGTCGCCCTGACGCAGGCCGCGGCCGAGACCGCCAGGAAGCTCGTCGCCGAGGCGACCCGCCGCGTCCGCACCCGCGTGCTCGGGCCCGACGGCAAGGTCGACGCGGGCAAGTTGGAGGCCGAGCAGCATGCCGCCCACGGGCTCGCTTGGCTCGCGACCTACGGCGAGGCCGTGCGCGAGCTCGGCGCCTACGCCGCGGCCCTGCGCGAAGCGGGCCGCCTCGGCGAGACCGAGACGCTGCTCGTGAAGATCGGCGCGGGCGAGTACCTCGACCAGATGCTCTCGGGGCTCCCGATGAGCCAGGGCGAGATGGTGCGCCCGACGGGGTCGCTCGGGCTGTCGGCCCGCGAGGTGCAGCAGTTCCGCTCCGAGGCCGTCGAGGCGCTGATCGCCGACGGCAACACGCCGGAGAACCGCGCCGCCCTGGTCGGCAAGATCCGCGAGGGCGGCGGCGCGGCCACCATCGGCGATTCCGGCCTCGACGAGGACATGGAGGCGATCCGTTCCGAGATGCGCCGCTTCGGCAAGGCCGAGGTCGTGGCCCAGGCGCACGAATGGCACCTGAACAACGACTACATCCCGATGGAGATCGTCACCAAGATGGCCGAGCTCGGCGTCTTCGGCCTGACCATCCCCGAGGAATACGGCGGCATGGGCCTGCCGAAGATCTCGATGTGCGTGGTCTCCGAGGAGTTGTCGCGGGCCTACATCGGCGTCGGCTCGCTCGGCACCCGCTCGGAGATCGCCGCCGAGCTGATCCTGTGCGGCGGCACCGAAGAGCAGAAGAGCCGCTTCCTGCCCGGCATCGCCTCCGGCGACATCCTGCCGACCGCCGTGTTCACCGAGCCGAACACCGGCTCGGACCTCGCCAGCCTGCGCACCAGGGCGGTGCGGGACGGCGACATGTGGCGGATCTCGGGCAACAAGACCTGGATCACGCACCCCGTGCGCGCCGACATCATGACGGTGCTCGTGCGCACCAAGCCCGAGGAGAAGGGCCACCGCGGCCTGTCGATGCTGATCGCGGAGAAGCCCCGCGGCACCGACGCGGAGCCCTTCCCGGTCGCCGGCCTCAGCGGCGGCGAGATCGAGGTGCTCGGCTACCGCGGCATGAAGGAGTACGAGCTCGCCTTCGAGGATTTTTCCGTCCCCGCCGCCAACCTGCTGGGCGAGATCGAGGGCAAGGGCTTCGCCCAACTGATGCAGACCTTCGAGTCGGCCCGCATCCAGACGGCGGCGCGTGCCGTCGGCGTCGCGCAATCGGCCCTCGACCTGGGGCTGCGCTACGCCGAGGACCGGGTGCAGTTCGGAAAACCCCTGATCAGCTTCCCCCGCGTCGCCGACAAGCTCGCGATGATGGCGGTGGAGATCAACATCGCCCGCCAGCTCACCTACTTCTCGGCCCGCGAGAAGGACGCGGGCAAGCGCTGCGACCTCGAGGCCGGCATGGCCAAGCTCCTCGGCGCCCGCGTCGCGTGGGCGGCGGCCGACAACGCCCTCCAGATCCACGGGGGCAACGGCTTCGCCCTGGAATACGCGATCAGCCGCGTGCTGTGCGACGCCCGCATCCTCTCGATCTTCGAGGGCGCGGCCGAGATCCAGGCCCAGGTGATCGCGCGGCGGCTGCTCGAGGCGGCGTGAGGGATAGGGCGCGGGCGCCCTCTTTCGTTCCAGGCCTTCCGCGCGGAGCCCTCCCCCTTTAGCGGGGGAGGGTGGCCCTCGCGTGAGCGAGGGTCGGGAGAGGGGAACGCCCTTTCCGGAAGCGTCGCCCCCTCACCCGACTTAGCTCGCGGGCCAGCCTCTCCCGCAGAGGGGAGAGGGACGCGCGGACCGGGTTGCCTTCCGCTTCGCGGTATATCTCCAGAGAGGCCTCGTCGCGACAGTGGGAGTCCACACGAACCCGTCCCCGCTCCACCCGCCTGTGGGTGCGGCGCCGGGTGCGGCGGGGTGGAGCTTCACAAGGCTGTCACCCTGCTATTAGACTAAGCCCCGATGGAGAGGGCCTTTTCGTCACCACGCGAAGGGCTGGGACCGACCGGGATGCGTCCCGGCCCCCGCCGCGAGCCGGATGTGTCCGCCCGAGCCGGGCGCCCGATGCGCTTGGCGAGCCGCGCGTTCCGCCAGCCTTCGCCGCACCGCAGCCGCACGGCCGTCCATCGCTCCGTCGATCCTGTGTTCGGAACAGCACGTTCGAGCCCGCTCGCGCGTTGTCCCGCATGGCTTTCCGAAGAGTCGCGCCGATGATGGACCTCCAGACCCTCGTCCTCAACGCCGATTACCGGCCGCTCTCCTACAACCCGCTCTCCCTGTGGTGCTGGAAGGATGCCTTCACCGCCCTGTTCCTCGACCGCGTGACGCTCGTGGCGAATTACGACGTCGAGGCGCGCAGCCCGAGCCGGTCGCTCAAGGTGCCGAGCGTGGTGGCGCTGAAGAACTACGTCACGCTGGCCCGCAGCCCGGCGTTCACCCGCTACAACATCTACCTGCGCGACGGCTTCTCCTGCCAGTATTGCGGCCTGCGCCTGCCGGCGGGGGGCCTGACCTTCGACCACGTCAACCCGCGCTCGCGCGGCGGGCTTTCGACCTGGGAGAACGTCGTGGCCGCCTGCAGCCCGTGCAACCTGCGCAAGGCCAACCGCACCCCGCGCGAGGCCGAGATGCCGCTGCTGAACGAGCCGCGCCGGCCGACCCGCTACGAGCTGCACCACCGCCAGCCGGAGTTCGACCACCGGGATTACCACCACACGTGGCTCGACTACCTGTACTGGGACAGCGAGCTGGAGACCTGATCCGGCGTTTCGTCACGGGCCACGGCCTCCGCGCCGTCAGTCCGGGACCGCGTGGTGAACCCGGAATTCGACATCGTCTCACACGGTCTCCGGCCGATTGGTCCGGGAGATCGCTTCCGCGCTCTTCCCTCTCCCCTCTGCGGGAGAGGGTGGCCCGCGAGCTAAGTCGGGTGAGGGGAGCAACGTTTCCGTAAAGGGCGCTCCCCTCACTCGACCCTCGCGTGAGCCGAGGGCCACCCTCCCCCGCAGAGGGGGAGGGAGAACGCACGACCGACCTGATCGGCCGGAGACCGTATCACTCCGCATCCCGCGCCAGGAACCCGCGCCACCCTCCGAACCGCGAGATCTCCTCGGCCCCCGCGATTCCCGCCGCCTCGACCAGAAAACCCTTCGGGCTCGTGCCGTCGGCGAGCCGCAGCGTGCCGATGCCCAGCGGCGCGGGGATCGCCGCGACGAAGCCGCCGAAGGCGGCCGGCGGCAGCGCCCACACCTCGGTCTCGATCGCCGCGCCGGTGCCGGCCGCGACCCGCAGCAGTCCCGGCCGCTGCAGCGGACCGCCGGGCAGTGCGTAGAGGGCGTAGTCCGGCGCGGTCGGCACGCTGCGCAGGAAGCGGGCGCCGAGGCCGGTCAGCTCGCCGTTCAGCGGCAGTCCCGACAGGTGGGCGCCGACGACGGCGAGCTCGATCTCGCCAGCCGAGGCCCCCGGGGATGCCGCGGGGGGCGCGGGAACCGGCTCCCGGCTCGCCCCGATCGGGACGCCCGCTGCCGCATGGAGGCGCGCGCCGATGGCCGCGAGCACCCCGTCGCGGCCGCGCGGGGCGATCAGCGTGAGGCCGGAGGGAAAGCCGTCGCCGCGGAAGCGGCCGGGGACGGCGAGCGCGCACCAGTCGAGCAGGTTGACGAAGTTGGTGTAGGTGCCGAGCTCGCTGTTCGGACCGATCGGGTCGGCCTCGAGATCGGCAAGGGTGCGCGGGCGCGGATAGGTCGGCACGGCGAGCACGTCGACCGCGTCCCAGATCCCGTCCGCGACCCGGCGCAATTCGGCCAGGCGGTAGAGGCCGGCGAAGGCGTCGGCCGCCGTGAACGCTGCGGCGCCCGCGATGACGGTCCGCGTCGTCGGATGCAGGGCCTCGGGGGTGTCCTCGATCACCCGGCGGATCGCCTGGTAGCGCTCGGCCACCCACGGGCCGGTATAGAGCAGGCCCGCCGTCTCGAACAGCGGCGCGAAGTCGATCGCCGCCGCCGCACCGACGATGCCTTCGAGGTCCGCGAGGCCCGCGTCGAACGCGGCCTCGGCCAAGCCGTCCCCGCCGAAGCGGCGGGCCGCAGCGTCCGGCGCGCCGAGGCGAAGCCCCGGCGGGATCGCGGCGGGCGCGGCGGGCAGCGGCAGGTCGCGCGACCACGGATCGGCGGGGTCGTAATGAGCCATGACGCGGAACGCCGCGTCGGCGTCGGCCACCGTGCCGGCGAAGACCGAGAGGGTGTCGAGCGTCCGGCAGGCCGGCACGAGGCCGTGCGACGAGAGGCTGCCGAGCGAGGGCTTCAGCCCGACGACGTTGTTCAGCGCCGCCGGTACGCGGCCCGAGCCCGCCGTATCGGTGCCGACGGCGAAGGCGACGAGGCCGCGCGCCACGGCGACCGCCGACCCGCTGCTGGAGCCGCCGGGGACGTAGGCCGGATCGATCGCGTTCCGCGGCGCCGGGTAGGGCGTGCGCACGCCGACGAGCCCGGTGGCGAACTGGTCGAGGTTGGTCTTGCCGATCAGGATCGCGCCCGCCGCCAGCAGCCGGGCGACGGCGCGGGCGGTCTCGGTCGCCGTGTAGGCGAAGGCCGGGCAGGCGGCGGTCGTCGGCAGGCCCGCAACGTCGATGTTGTCCTTGACCGCGAACGGCACGCCCCAGAGCGGCTTTTTCGGATCGAAGGCGCCGAGGGCGTCCAGCGCCGCGTGCGCGGCCGCCTCCGGCACGAGGGTGAGGAAGATGCCGGGATCGTCGGCCGCCGCGATCCGGCGGTAGACCTTGGAGATCGTCGCGCGCGGATCGACGCCGGAGGCGTAGGCCGCGTGCAGGGCGGGGATCGTCGGGAACGGCGGCATGGACGGCTCCTCGATGTCACGGCGTTTCGGAGGCGCGCACCGTGCTGGGGCGTCGTCCCCTGTGCATCACCGCGCCGTCCCGGGCTCTGCTGCGCAGCCACGGGATGACGATGGCGGAGTGATGACGGGTGGCTACAGCCCGGCGAGGCGCGCGGCCTCCCGCGCGATCGCGCCGTCGGGGCTGATCAGCGCGTCCAGCACGGTGAAGTGGTTCGTGCCCGGCAGCGCCATCAGCGGGCCGGCGAGCCCGGCCGCCGCGCGGACGGCGTGGTAGGCGGCCGATTGCCGGCAGAGCTCCGGCAACTCGTCGGCGCCGTAGATGATCGCCGCGGGCGGGCCGCCTGCCCCGACGTGGCGGATCGGCGAGAGCGCCGCGATCTCGCCCGCCGTCAGGTGCAGGGCGTCGTTCAGGGCGGTGCCGGCGATCGGCGCGAGGTCGAACACGCCGCTGATCGCCAGGACCGCGTCGGCCTCGTCCTGCGCCAGCGCGGCGAGGTGGCCGCCGGCCGACCAGCCGGAGACGACGAGGCGGCGCTCCCCGGCCTCCGCGCGCAGCAGGCGGAGCGCCGCCCGGGTCTCGTCGGCGATTCCCGTGAGGCTCGCCTCGGGCGCGAGCGTGTAGCCGATCAGCGCCACGTCGAGGCCGAGCGCCAGCGGCCCCTCGGCCATGCAGGAGAAGCCGTCCCGGCCGTTGCGCTGCCAGTAGCCGCCGTGGAGGAAGGCGAAGAGCGGCGCGCTCGGCTGCCCGCTGCGGAACAGGTCGATCCGCTGGCGCTCGCCCGGGCCGTAGGCGAGGTCCAGCGCCTCGGGGTGGCCCTCCCGGAACCGGGCGCTGCGGGCGCGCCACCCGGCAACGATCTCGGCGCTGCCGGCGACCGCGCCGGAATTGTCGTAGGCCCGGCTGAGCGCCGCGCGGTCGAGGGTCCGCCAGTCGTGGGGCTCAGGCATCGTCGCCGGTTCCGAGATACCAATCGAGCAGGTCGCCGCCCTGCATGAAGACGATGCCGGGCCGTGCCAGCAGCGCGTCGAGGAGGCGCTCCAGCATTCCGATGCGGTGGGGCACGCCGGTGATGTAGGGGTGGATGGCAAACCCCATCACCTTGGCGCCGCCGAGCGGGCCGTCGCCCGCCGCCTCCGCCGCGAGCCGGTCGAGGTTGGCCAGCGCCCGCGCCACGAACTCGTCGGCGCGGTGGTGCTGGATGGCCAGCATCGGGATGTCGTTCAACTCGACCGAGTAGGGCAGCGCGACGAGCGGCCCGTGCTGCGTGGCGATCCGGCACGGCCGGTCGTCGACGACGAAGTCGCCGACGTAGTCCAGGCCGGCGGCCCTGAGGTGGTCGGGGGTGTCCAGCGTCTCGGTCAGGCCCGGCCCGAGCCAGCCGCGGGGCGGCGCGCCGGTGAAGCGGGTGATCGCCGCGACCGTCTGCGCGATCATCAGTGGCTGGTCCTCGGTGCGGTGCGTCGGCACCTGCTCGAAGCCGTGGGCCATGAACTCCCAGCCGGCGTCCCGCGCCGCGCCCGCCACCCGCGGATAGGCCGCGCAGACCGAGCCGTTGATCGACAGGGTCGGGCGGATGCCGCGCCGCGCGAACGCGTCGAGGACGCGCCAGAAGCCGACCCGCATCCCGTACTCGTGCCACGCCCAGTTCGGCAGGTCCGGCAGCAGGGAGGCGGCGGTCGGCGGCACCAGGATCTGGCGCGGCATGGGCAGGTCGATCAGCCAGTGCTCGACGTTGACCACCGGCCACACCGCGACGTGCTTGGCCCCGGGCAGCGCGAGCCGGGGCCGGTCGATCGCGGCGCGGTAGGCGAGGCGGTTCTCGGGCCGGCGGGGATCGTCGCGGGAGACGGGATTCATGCGGCCTTCGGGGCGTGGTGGCTGTGGAGCTGGGCCGAGAGCATCCGGCGCACGTCGTTGAAGGCGGGGCTCGACACGTCGCGGCGCCGGGGCAGGTCGATGGTGTGGACCGCCTCGATCCGGCCGGGCCCCGGCGACATCATCACGATGCGGTCGGCGAGGAAGATCGCCTCCTCGATGGCGTGGGTGACGAACAGCACGGTGAGCCCGGTGCGGCTCCAGAGATCCAGGAGCTCGTCCTGCAACCGCTCGCGGGTCATGGCGTCGAGGGCGCCGAACGGCTCGTCCATCAGCACCACCTCGGCGTCGTTGGCCAGCACCCGGGCGATGGCGACGCGCTGCTTCATGCCCCCCGAGAGCTGGTGCGGGTAGGCGTCAGCGAACGTCTGCAAGCCGACGAGGTCGATGTAGCGCTCCGCCGTCGCGCGCGCCTCCGCGGCCGGGCGGCCCCGCGACTTCGGCCCGAAGCCGATGTTGTCGCGCACCGAGAGCCACGGGAACAGGCCGTAATCCTGGAACACCATGCCGCGGCTCGGCCCGGGGCCGGGGATCGGCTTGCCCCACATCAGCGCCTGACCGCCGGTCGCCGCCTCGAAGCCGGCCACGATCCGCAGCAGGGTGGACTTGCCGCAGCCCGAGGCGCCGAGCAGGCAGACGAACTCGCCGCGGGACACGGTGAGGTTGGCGCCGCGCAGGGCCTCGATGGCGCGCCCCTGCGCCGCGTAGGTCTTCGCGACGTTGCGCACGTCGAGGATCGGCAGGCCAGGATCAGCCATCGGATTCAGCCATGGGCGGGACTCCACGCGAGCAGGCGGCGGCCGATCTCCATGACGATCCGGTCGGAGACGAAGCCGGCGACGCCGATCACCACCATGCCGCAGATCACGATCTCGGTGCGCGAGAGCTGGCGCGCCTCCATGATGATCGCGCCGAGCCCCGTCTGCACGCCGGTCATCTCGCCGACGACGATCACCACCCAGGCGAAGCCGAGGCCGAGGCGAAGGCCGGTGAAGATCGAGGGGAGGGCGGCCGGCAGCACCACGCGGGCAAACTGCGCCGTCCCGGTGCAGCCGAGCATGGCGGCGGCCTCGAACAGGCGCGGCTCGACCGAGCGCACGCCGAAGATCGTGTTGACGAGGATCGGGTAGAACGCGCCGAGGAACACGAGGAAGTAGGCCGAGCGCGGCCCTAGGCCGAACAGGATCATGGCGAGCGGCAGCCACGCGGTGACGGGCACCGGGCGCAGGATCTGGAAGGTCGGATCGAGCAGCGCGCGCATCAGCGGCACGCGGCCGATCAGCAGGCCGAGCGGCAGGGCGGCCGCGACGGCCAGCGCGAAGCCGCCGAAGACGCGGGCGAGCGAGGCGGCGAGGTGCGTCCACAGGGTGCCGCTGAAGGCGTCGTCGTTGATCCCGCCGAGGGCGAGGTCGCGCATCTCGGTCCAGACCTCGGCCGGCGGCGGGATCAGGCTGTAGGGTTTTCCGACGGTCGCGAGGTGCCAGATGAGGGCGAGCGCCGCCGGGATGACGAGGGCGAACGCCGGAGCTTGCAGGCGCTTGGCAGCTTGCAGGCGCTTGGCCAGCGCCGAGCCTCCCCCGCGACCGGTCGGGCCGCGGGTTCCCTCTCCCGTGCCGGAGAGGGTGAGGGACGTGCCCTCTGCGGACGGACCTGATCCCTCACCCCGACCCTCTCCCGCACGGGAGAGGGGGAGCGTCGCGTCGCCCGGAGCGATCAGGGCGGTCTTCGTCGCTGCCGTCGCGCTCATGGCCGGCCTCCCGTCCCTCGGAGCGCCGTCAGGCGCCGCGCATCGCGTCGACGAACTTCGTGTCGATGAAGCCCGCCTCCGGCAACCGCTTGATCTGCTTCAGGGCCAGCATGTGCCCGGCATAGGCGTTGGCCTGCCGCACCTCCTCGGCCCCGAGCTTCCACTTCAGCTCGACGTTCGGCGCGGAGACCTCCAGCGCCTCGCGCTTCTGGCCGAGCTTGGACACCGCCATGGCGATCATGGCGTCGCGGTCCCTGGCCGCGAACTCGGTGCCCTTGCGGTGGATCTCCAGCATGGTGCGCACGAGGTCGGGCTTCTCGGCGATGGTGTCGCGGTGGACGCCGAACACCATGTTGAGCGCGCCCATCTCGGTGCCGTAGGGGTACTCGACGAGCTGGCCGACGCCGGTGGAGAGGCTGACGCCGGGACCGGGCTCGGCGCCGACGTAGGCGTCGATGTCGCCGCGCGCGAGCGCGATGTGCATCTCGGAGAACGAGATGCGCACCGGCTCGACGTCGCGCACGCTCATCCCCTCCATGCGCAGGCGCTCGAGAACGAAGACCTCCTGCGTGCTGCCGGGCCAGATCGCGACGCGCTTGCCCCTCAGGTCCTTGATCGCGTGGAGGTCCGAGCCCTTCTTCGAGATGATCGCCATGCCGCCGTTGCAGGTCGAGGCGATGACCACCAGCGGCTCGCCCGCCGCAGCCCCGAGGGTGGCGGCGGCGATGCCGAAGGTGCCGAAATCCACCGACTTGGTGACGACGGCGTTCTTGCACTCGGTCGGGCTCTCGAAGGGCACCACCTCGACCCGGGTGCCGGCCGGGGTGAAGCGCTCGTAGAAGTACGGCGCGATCGAGTGGATCAGCTTGAGCGAGCCCATCCGGATCGTCGTCGGCGTCTCGGCGCGGGCGACGAAGGGGGCGGAGACGAGCCCGGCGCCGAGGCCGGCGAGGAGGGTGCGGCGGGCGATCATCGTGGCGGCTCCGGGAGGGATGTCGGGCGGATCGAAGGCTAGGCCGATCCGGCGTTGCGAACGAGTGCTCTTTCAGGATGCAGGTGTTGCGATTTCGGCAACGGACCGGCTGGAGCTCCGCGGAGCCGTGCAGGACTCGTGCCTTGCCCGGCGCGCGCCTTGTCCGGCGCGCGCCTCGCCGCCGGGGGCCGCCCGTGAAGCACACCCGCACGCCGGCCTGCGTCGCCGAGGTCGCCCGCCGCGGGTCGATCCGGCGGGCGGGCGACCTCCACGTCCTGTATTCCTGCCGCCAGCCGCTCTGCGCGCTGATGCGCGCCGCGCACCCGCTGGCGCGGGAGGCCGGCCCCGTGCGGCTGCGCGACTGCCTCGCCCACCCGCTGGCGCTGCCGGACCGGTCGCTGGCCATCCGCCGCCACCTCGAACGGGCACTGGCGCGGCGCGGCGTGCCGCTCGGGCCGGCGGTCGAGTCGGGCTCGCTCGAGTTCCTGCGCAACCTCGTGCTGCGCGAGGGTATCGTGAGCCTCCAGGTGCCGAGCGGCATCCCGGACGACCCGTGGCTGGCGAGCCGCCCGATCGACCCGCGCGACCTCGATCCGATGGTGATGATCCTGGGTCAGTTGCGCGGGCGGATGCTCCCGGTCGCGGCGGCGAAGGTCGCCGACCAGCTCAGAAGGCCTGCACCGGCGCCACCCGGCCGCCGCGGACGCCCGACGCGATTTGAGCGCGGCGGCGGGAGCGAAACGGCACCGATCCGCATTCTCCTCAAGCGATGCGCGCGGCACGGGATGGGCGGGATGACGACCGATCGACGCCTCATCCATGCCAGCAGCAACGGCGATCGCTGGTGGCTCTGCCGCGGCGACGATCCCGCCGACGTGGCGATCCTCCACGAGCCGAACGCGCCCTCGGGCGGCCGTGCCTCGCGGGTGTCGGTCGGCGCCTTCCTGCGCGCAGGCGCAGGCGGCCCCGAGCATCAGGCGCTCCTGCACCTGATCGGCTCCCTCATCGCGGACGCTTCACCGCCGTCGCCGCCGCCGGCCCCCGAGCCGGGCGCGGCGGCGGCCGAACCCACGCCGGGCGAGGCGCTCGCGTAGCGGATGGTGCGATTTTCACGCATTCGGACGGGTCGATGCTCGCAGCGCGCAACATCGTGAGTTGAGGCGCGGGTCCCCTCTAGCGTTCGGGAGAGGGACAGGGTGAGGGATGAGAAGTGTCCGGATAAGTCGCATCCCTCCCCCCAACCCTCCCTCCTGGGCTAGCGGCTTCACACGTCTACCCGTCTGGCCTGGAGCCTGGCGCCTCGCTGTCCGGACGTCGGGTTCGCCGAGGCGCGGGGCCTCGATGTCGAAGCCCTTGGTCTTCAGGGTGCCGACCCCCTGCTCGATGCACCGGCGCCGACGCCGGAACGCCACCCGGGCGCGGGCATCGGCCAAGCCCTCGACCGCATGGGGGGTGACGCGCCGCCAAGGGACCCCGCCGGCGGCCGGCGGATCGCCCTCGCGCACGGCGACGGCCTGGACCGTCACGGGGGCGGGCAGGCCTTCGCGCGGTCCGGTTCTTCGGGCGGGCGCACACGACCCCCCCACGAAGTTCACGACGGGGAAGCAGAGGCCGCGCCAAAGCGCAAACCGAGATGTGGGAATACGGGAGACCCCTGGGAGAGGCCCGGCTGCACCCCGTCGTGCAGCCGGGAAGCGAGAGGCGAAGCCGAAGCGACGGTGAGGGGGCGCCAACGGAAGGGTCTCGTCCGGGTTGGCCCCCTCACCCTCGGCTGCCGCCTTGGCCCACGGCGATGGGGTCGTCGCGGCCCTCTCCCCGCAAGCGGGGCGAGGGGATGTGCAGCCACCGACGCGGCAAGCGCCGAGATGTGTGAAATCGCGGGGCCGGCATTGGACGGGCGAACCCGTGCCCTCGCCGCGCGCGGCCACGAAAAAGGCCGGCCCCGATCCCGGAGCCGGCCTTGTCGTCCACGGGGACGAGAACGGTGGGACGCGCCGGCCTCAGCGGGCCGGGCCGCCGGCGGTGCCGCCCGCGTTCGGGGCCATCTTGTTGGTCTGATCGGAATTGCCGCCCTTGGCGGAATCGGTCGCGCCGGTGCCCGGTGCGCCGGCCGGACTGCCGACGCTGCCGGTGGTCGCCGCGCCGCCGGCGCCCGGGGGCGTGTCGAGCGGGCCGCCGCTGGTCTGTCCGGACTGGGGCACCGTCCGCGAGGGCTGGCTGGCGTTGCCGGAATCCTGCGCCAGGACGGGGGAGACGGCAAGGAGCGTTCCGGCGAGGGCGAGGGCGGCGTAGCGCATGAGATGACGTTTCCGTATAGCTGAGGATTATGCCGGGGAACGTGCGAATACAGGTTCCGTTCCTCCCCGGCGGGCGCACGGCTCACTCGGCCAGCCCGCCGGCCTCCAGGAAACGCTCGAGCCAGTGGATGTCGTAGAGCCCGTTCTGCACGTCGGCGTTGCGCACCAGGGTGCGGAACAGGGGCAGGGTGGTGTCGAGGCCGTCGATCACGAATTCGTCGAGCGCCCGGCGCAGGCGCATCAGGCACTCGTTGCGGGTGCGGCCGTGGACGATGAGCTTGCCGATCAGCGAGTCGTAGTGCGGCGGCACCCGGTAGCCCTGGAAGGCGGCCGAATCGACGCGGACCCCCAAGCCCCCCGGCGGGTGGTAGTAGGTGATCAGGCCGGGCGAGGGCCGGAAGGTCGCCGGGTGCTCGGCGTTGATCCGGCACTCGATGGCGTGGCCCTCGACCCGGATGTCGCCCTGCGCCACCGACAGGGCGCCGCCGGCCGCCACCCGGATCTGCTCGATCACGAGGTCGATGCCGGTGATCATCTCGGTGACCGGGTGCTCCACCTGGATGCGCGTGTTCATCTCGATGAAGTAGAACCGCCCGTCCTCGTACAGGAACTCGACGGTGCCGGCGCCGAGGTAGCGGAGGTTCTTCATCGCGTCGGCGCAGATGCCGCCGATCTCGGCCCGCATGGCGTCGTTCAGCGCCGGCGAGCCGCCCTCCTCCCAGACCTTCTGGTGGCGGCGCTGGAGCGAGCAGTCGCGCTCGGCCAGGTGCACCGCGTGGCCCTGGCCGTCGCCGAGCACCTGGACCTCGATGTGGCGCGGGTTGGTGAGGTACTTCTCCAGGTAGACCGCGTCGTCGCCGAAGGCGGCCTTGGCCTCGGAGCGGGCCATGCCGAGCGCTTGGCTCAGCTCGGATTCGGAGCGCGCCACCTTCATGCCGCGCCCGCCGCCGCCGGCCGCCGCCTTGACCAGCACCGGATAGCCGATCCCGGCCGCGACGCGCTTGGCCTCCTCCGGCTCCGCGATCCCGCCCTCCGAGCCCGGCACGCAGGGGATGCCGAGGCGCAGCGCCGTGCGCTTGGCCTCGATCTTGTCGCCCATGATCCGGATGTGCTCGGCCTTGGGGCCGATGAAGCCGATCTCGTGGTGGGCCAGCACCTCGGCAAAGTGCGCGTTCTCCGACAGGAAGCCGTAGCCGGGGTGGACCGCGTCGGCCCCGGTGATCTCGCAGGCGGCGATGATCGAGGGGATGTTGAGGTAGCTGTCGCGCGCGGCCGGCGGGCCGATGCAGACGCTCTCGTCGGCCAGCCGCACGTGCATCGCGTCGGCATCGGCCGTGGAGTGCACCGCGACGGTGGCGATCCCGAGTTCCTTGGCCGCCCGCAGGATGCGCAGCGCGATCTCGCCGCGGTTGGCGATCAGGATCTTGTCGAACATCGGCTAGGGCGCTCTTCGACGACGTGGACACCGGTTCGTCGCAAGAGAGCGCGACAAACAAAGATTCAGAGCCGCCGGCCTGATGCGGTCAGGCCGGCGGCTCTAATCGATCGCGAGCAGGGCTTCGCCGTACTCGACCGGCTGCCCGTCCTCGACGAAGATCGCGGCGACGGTGCCGGCGCGCGGCGCGACGATCTCGTTGAAGGTCTTCATCGCCTCGATCAAGAGCAGCTTGTCGCCGGCCTCGACCCGGGCGCCGACCTCGACGAAGGCCTTGGCCTCGGGCGAGGGGCGGAGATACGCGGTGCCGACCATCGGCGAGGGCACGGCGCCGGGATGCGCCTTGCCGCGCTCGGGCGCCGCGCCGGGGCCGGGCGCGGGCGGCGCTGCGGCGACCGCCGGGGCCGCGGCGACCGGGGCAGCCACCTGCACGCTCACCGGCTCGATCCGGCGGACGACGCGGATGCGCAGGTCCCCCTTCTCGACCTCGATCTCGGACAGGCCGGTCTCGGTGACGAGGTTGGCGAGTTCGCGCACGAGCTCGGAATCGATCGGATCGTGCTTGGGCATCGTGGCCTGTCTTCTCGGGACGTTCTTCTCGGGCCGCTCGTCCCGGGGTCTGCCGTGCCGCGGGGACGGCCGTCAGACGAGGGTCCTCGGCCGCGGCGCGCGCCTCAGCAGGCGGCGTGGCCGCACTGGCGCACGTCGGCGATGGTCTTGCGGATCGGATCAACGCCGACGGCGCCGGGGATGATCTCGTCGCCGATGATGAAGGCGGGCGTGCCCGACAGGCCGAGCTTGTCGCCCAAGGACCGGTTCTCGGCAAGCGCGGCCTTCACCTCGGGCCCCTGTGCGTCCTTCTGGAGCCGGCCCACGTCGAGGCCCATCTCCTTGGCGACCTGGAGCGCCTTGGCGCCGTTCACCCGGCCCTTCGAATCGAGCAGCTTCTGGTGGTAGTCGAACAGCCTGTCGCCCTTGAGCTGCTGCTTGACCGCGATGGCGATCTGGCTCGCCTCCAGCGACTCGGGACCGAGCACGGGGAAGTCCTTGATGACGACGCGCAGCTTCGGATCGGCCTTGATCAGCGCCTGGACGTCGCCCAGCGCCTTGCGGCAGTAGCCGCAATTGTAGTCGAAGAACTCGATCATCGTGACGTCGCCCGCCGGGTTGCCCGCGACCACGTCGTGCGGGCTGTCGAGGAGCGCCTTCTGCGACTCCTTCAGCGCCGCCGCCTGGGCGAGGCGCTGGGTCTCCATCTGGCGCTTCTCGCCCTCGGCGATCGCCTCCTGCAGCACCTCGGGGTTCCTGACGAGGTAGTCCTTGACGATCGCCTCGATGCCGGCGCGCTGCGCGTCGGTGAAGGGGGAGGCCGGTGCCGTCTGCGCGAGCGCCGGCGCACCGAGCGCGAGCGTCAGGGCGAGGATCGGGAGGGATCGGGGGAAGGGCATGCGTCCTCGCTGGGCGGGCACGGCGGGCCGGCCGGCGCGTGACCGGTCGGTAGCGGCCGGGTTAGGCGTTTTCGCGGCGCCGGGTCAATCGTCGGCGCGTTCCGCCAGCACGTCCGCGTCGAGCGTTCCCATGATCAATCCCGTCCGCGCCTTCTGGCTGCGCCCGCGCCTCCTCGGCGCGATCGGCGTCGCCCTCGGCCTCGCCCTGATCCTGCCGAGCCCATCGACGGGCATGCGCCTGCTCACGGGCTGGTGCGCCGGCGTCATCGTCTACGCCGTCCTCATCGTGCGCCAGTCCACGGGCCAGTCGCGCGCGTCCTTGCGCCGGCAGGCCGCGCGCCTCGACGACAGCGCCGCGGTGATCTCGCTGTTCGCGCTGCTCGCCGCCGCCGCGAGCTTCGGGGCGGTGGGCGTGCTGGTGCTGGGCGGGCAGGCGACCGGCGCCGGCAAGGCCTACGACCTCGCGCTCGCAGGCGCGACGGTGCTCTGCACCTGGGTGTTCGTGCAACTCGTCTTCACGATCCACTACGCTCACGTCTATTACGGCGCGGGCGACGCGGGCGAGAGCCGCGGCGGCCTCGACTTCCACGGCGACGCGGAGCCCGACTTCTGGGACTTCCTGTACTTCACCGTCACCATCGGCACGGCGGCCGCGACCTCGGACACCAACATCACGAGCAAGCGCATGCGCCGGATCGCGACGGTGCAGACCGTCTACGCCTACCTGTTCAACACCGGCGTGCTGGCGCTCGCGGTGAACATGGCGGCCGGATTCGTGGGGCATTGAGGGGGGCGGGATCCGTTCGGACGAAGAAGATTGCAGCGGCTTCCGCCGGTCTGCCTCCGACCGCCGAGCGTCGCACTCCGCCTCGGCCTGCTCGTGCCGGCTGCACCTCTCGTCCGCGCCGAGCCGCCCTACGCCTGTCCGCGATGTCCCCGGATCGGATGCAGATCTCCTGAGCTTTCATGCGAGGGAGGGGAGAACGTGTCGCGCTGATCGGGCGTGCGCGGTCACGCTGTATAGCGGGTGGTGTTAGGCTGCACCGCGCGCCGCAATAGGACCACGGGACGGCATCACGGCGATGGAGGGTGGATGCGCCATCCAGAAGGTACGTTACCGGACCAGATTGCCACCCGTCTTCTCCGGGACGAGGCCGTAGCATGGTGGGGTCGGCCGGTTCAGGGGCTCAGGCTCACCGCACGTGATGGTTTCCTGATCCCGTTCAGTTGCCTATGGGGAGGCTTCGCGATCTTCTGGGAGGTCTCCGTTCTGCGAGGCGCCGGTCCATCGTTCTTCGCGCTGTTCGGAATCCCCTTCGTCCTGATCGGACTTTTCCTGATCTTTGGTCGCTTCCTCGTTGATGCGTGGTTGCGCCAACACACGATCTACGCGCTCACGGACCGTCGTGTGCTGATCGCGCGGTCGGGGCCTTGGCCAAGCTTCAGGGCAGTCAGCTTGGATCGGCTGCCCGAGGCAAGTCTGACTGAAAGCTCGAACGGCCGGGGAACCATCAGGTTCGGACCATCGGCGTCCGTCTTGGGAAGCATGAACGGCACGAACTTGGGAGGGGCCTGGATCGCGGCACTGGATTCGACGCCTCAGTTCCTGGGCATCGACGATGCCCAGCGTGTCTTTGCCGCTGTTCAGGAACGGTCCGTCGGGGGTACTCGATGAGAGGGCGCGTTCCGGCCACGGCAAGGCGGTTCCGCGATGCTAGCTTCCCAATGAGCCTTGAACGCTACGACTGGTTCCTCGAACCGTTTGCGGGCCGAGGAAGCATTCCTTTGCCGGCTCCGACGACGGCCTCCTGACGCCAGCCGCACGCAAGGCGAGGCCCGCCTTGACGACGGGTTCCTGTGTTACCCACCTGTGTCACCCGCGCGAGGCTCGAAGCTTGACTTCACCCGCGCGGACAGCCCGCTGATCGCGCTCGCTGCGCCCGTTCCCGCCCCAACCCGCGGTTCAATCCCATGATCCCCACCTCCCGCCGCGCCGCCGCGGTCGCGCCCTTCCTCGCCATGGACGTGATGACGGCCGCCGCCGCCAAGGCGCGGCGGGGCGAGGACGTGGTGCGGATGGAGGTCGGCCAGCCCTCCGCGCCCGCGCCGCGGGCGGTGATCGCGGCGGCGCACGCGGCGCTGGAACTCGGCCGCGTGCCCTACACCGAGGCGCTGGGGATGCCCGCTTTGCGCGCGCGCATCGCGCGGGATTACCACGAGCGCCACGGCGTCGCGGTGGCGCCGGAGCGCGTCGTGATCACCACCGGCTCCTCGGCGGGCTTCATCCTGGCGTTCCTGAGCCTGTTCGACGCGGGCGCCCGCGTCGGCGTGCCCCAGCCCGGCTACCCGGCCTACCGCAACATCCTGGCGGCGCTCGACCTCGTGCCCGTGCCGATGCGGCTCCGGGCCGCCGACCGCTTCGCCCCGACCGCCGACCTGCTGCGGGCCACGCACGCGGCGGGGCCGCTCGCGGGCGTGCTGGTGATGAGCCCGGCCAACCCGTCCGGCACGGTGATCGGCCCCGAGCCCCTGCGCGACCTCTGCGCGGCGGCCCGGTTGCTGGGTCTGCCCTTCATCTCGGACGAGATCTACCACGGCCTCAGCTACGGCGTGCCGACGACGACCGCGCTGCGGTTCGAGCCCGAGGCGATCGTGATCAACTCGTTCTCGAAGTACCACTGCATGACCGGCTGGCGGGTCGGCTGGATGGTGGTGCCCGACGCCCTCGTGCGGCCGATCGAGCGGCTGGCGCAGCACCTCTACATCGCGGCGCCCTACCTCTCGCAGGTCGCGGCGCTGGCCGCCCTCGACGCGACGGAAGAGCTCGACGCGGTGCGCGACGGCTACGCGAAAAACCGCGCGATCCTGCTCGACGCGTTCCCCGGCCTCGGGCTGGGGCGCACGCACCCGGTCGACGGCGCGTTCTACCTCTACGCGGATGTCTCCAACCTCACCGACGACGCCTCCGCCTTCTGCCGGCGGATGCTCGACGAGGCGGGCGTGGCGACAACCCCCGGCCTCGACTTCGACCAGGACCAGGGACACCACCACGTGCGGTTCTCGTTCGCCGGCTCCGAGGCCGCGTGCCGCGAGGCCGTGGCGCGGCTGCGCAACTGGCTGGGCTCGTAAACTGCGTCAAGGCAAGCACGGTGGGTAGTGTGTCAGTTTGAAATGTGGCTGGAACATCTGCGATGGGTGGGAAGCCGACTCTAATACACGTGGATCAATCTGGCATCTGATGTTAACTGCTGTAGGAAAGATGCCACGCTTGTATCGCTCGCCTCAGCTTTGCGGCGTCCCGTGTTCCCGGATGAGGCCAAGTTGGCCGTCGCCCTTTCGCGCCGGGGAAGAAGCGCCACCCGGTAATCCTCGGAGCAGTTCCCACGGCTCTGATCTCGCTAGGCTTGATGCTCCTGGGCACGAAAGTCTCATAGCCGAAGGGATCTTGAGCGGAACGGAAGAACTTGTGGGCTTCGGCAGCCGTAACCTTGGTTTTCTCGCCTTGATAATAACCGATGAAAACCGGCTCCTCGTCCGAAAGGACGAAGAAGACCGCGATAGATGCATTGGTATCCCGCCGTTGAAGCTCGCGAGCCCATTGAAACGTATGAGCGTGATCCGGAACAACGGGAACGCAGAACACGCCCCGGCGACCATCCCTGCACCTGGATGCCTTTAGACCACTCCGTCTGATAGCCCCACCGGCGCGGCTATCAGCTATATGTACGAAGCGGGCCATTGCACCCCTTAGGCGAGCATAGAAAAGACATTGTCAGCGGAAGGCCTCGTGCTTGCAACATCTGCTGCGGGTCGAGGCCGTGTGAGAACGCAGAAGCGTTGGAAGGCTCTTCCATCGAACGCTCTAAGCTGCGCCAAGACAGGCACCCGGAATGCGTCAGAACGGCGATCCGGCAGGCGTTCATGTCAGCCGCGTAGAGGATCGTTCTACGATTTCACAGGGTGCTTCCGTTTTCACACAGCGTGGGTCGGAAGCCGCCGGCAGCGCCGGATCGAAATTCAAACGGGGACACTGCCGGGCGGGGTTCCGCGCGCCGACGATGTGAGCCCGCGGGGAGCCGGAGCCGTGCGTCCCGTCACGCGCTGCAATCCATGCCGAGCTTGCGCAGGAACGCGTCCCGCGCGCGCGTGTCCGTCTCCTTGGCCAGCAGGACGCAGGCGGTGAAATTGCCCTTCAGCCTGCCGTCCTGCACGTACATCCAGTCGACGATGTCCGCGCGCGCGAAGTCGACCCTCTGGCCCTTCCGGACGTTGCCGACGAAGCGCGGGGTGTTACCGTGGGACAACGGGACCGGCGGCGTTCGATCCCGACGCGGCCGGTCCGGACCGGGTCCGACGCCGAGCCGCCCTCATGCGGCCTCGCCCTCCGCCGACAGCGCCGCGGCCTGGGCCGTACCGGTCGCGGCCTCGAAGGCCCGGAAGGCGACGGTGGCGGCGTCCCAGTCCTGGGTGCGCACGCCCGCACACAGCGCCTCGGCCTGCCGCCCGGCCTCGCCGAGGCCCGCGCGCACGGCCGTCGGCAGGATCGGGTCGGCGGTGACGGCCATCATCCCGGTCTGGGGCAGCGCGCCCACGAGGATCGAGGCCAGCCGGCGCTTCCAGGCGGCGCAATCGGCGGGCAGGCGGGCCAGCGCGAGGGTGAGGGGATCGCCGTCCTGCCGGTCGAGCAGCGCGCGGCTCATCGCCTCCAGCGCGTCGAGCTGGCCGATTGCGTCCTTGATCTCCCCGCGCGACTTCTCGGTGCCCGCGGCGATCCGGCCGACGCTGGAGGCGATCTCGCCGGTGGCGAGGATCTGCTGGTCCATGACCTCGGCCATGGCGCGCATCTCGGAGGCCGCCGCGGCCACCGCCGCGCTCTCCGCCTCGACTCGGGCGTTGGCCCGCTCCATCGCCTCGGAGCCGGCCGCGACCGCCGCGCGGCTCTGCACGACGACCGCGTGCATGGCCGACAATTCGCCTTGGAGCGCGGCGAGCCGCGCCCGGATCTCGTCGGTGGCCCGCGCCGTCTGGGCCGACAGCGCCTTGACCTCGCCGGCCACGACGGCGAAGCCCCGGCCCGCCTCGCCCGCGCGCGCCGCCTCGATGGTGGCGTTCAAGGCCAGCAGGTTGGTCTGCGCCGAGATCGAGGCGATGGCCGAGGCCATCGCCTCGATCCGCTTGGCGGCGGCCGAGAACCCGTCGAGGCGCCCGCCGATCTCGGCCGTGCCGGCCTGGATCTGCTCCATCCGCTCGCCGGCGCGGCGCATGTCGACGGCGCAGACCGCGATGCCCTCGCGGGCGCGCTCGGCGGTCTCGGCGGAGGTCTGCGACCGGGCGGCGATCTCGCTCGTTGAGGCGGCCAGCTCCTCGCTCGCGGCGGCGATGAGGCGGGCCTGATCCGCGACCTGGGCGGCATCGTGCGTGAGCCAGCCGATCGAGGTTCCCGCCTCGGAGGCTGCCGCCGACACGCGCCCCGGCAGCCGCAGGAACTCGCGGTCGGCGGGCGCGAGGGGGAGATCGGCAAGGGGATCGGGAGGGGGATCGGCGTGAGGCGCGACCGGCGCCGCCGCGACGACGGCGTCCGGGGATCGACGTCTGCGGAACGGGTTCAACATCGACGGCGCTCTCGATTTGAGACCGCACCCTGGCGAAGGAAAGGTCAACCCCCGGTTAAGAACCCGTCCATGGCGGGTCCTGAGCGGGCCTCGAGACCCGCGCGAACCGCTCGCGGCTTCCTCCTGCGAACACGTTCGCGTGAAGGGAAGGCCTTCGCGCCGGCGTCGCCCGCTCCCGTCGAGGCCTCGAACCTTCGCGGCACCGCATCCCCGGTGGATGGCGCGACGCGCTCCGGCGGCACCGCGCCGACCCGCCGCCCGATGCATGCGCACCGTGGTCGCGGGGCGGCCGCCGCACGCGGCCGCTGACGGGGAGGCCCCCCGCGGGGCGCGCGCTCAATCCCCCGTCAGCGCGGCCTTGGTGCGGGACCACCAGCCGGCGCGCTTGGGCCGGTCGGGGTCGGAGGGCTCGCTGAGGATGACGGCCACCGGCTCGGGGGCGCGCATCGGTTCCGATGGGCGGGCCTCAGTCGGCGCCTGGGCAGGCTCGAATGCCTCCACGGCTGCGGGTCCGTCGACCGGCAGCGCGACCGCGGTCTCGACGGGGGCGGAGGCCGCCTCGACCGCCTCGGCCACGGCCTCGGCGCTCACCGGCTCCTCCGGCGGCAGGATGGCGACCGGATCGTCGCCCGCCTCGGCACCCGGAGCCGGCTCGTCGCCCTCGCGGCCGCGCCCCTCGGCGCGGCCCCGGCCACCCCGGCGCCCGCGGCGGCGGCGGCGTCCGCCGGCATCCTCGTCCGCCTCGGGGGACGCCGCGACCACGACGGGCTCGGGGCCGGTCGCCGCATCGGCTTCGTCCGCCGCCGCGGGTTCGCCCTCGGTCCCCGCGTCGGCCTCCGCATCGCCCTCCGCGCCACCCTCGTGCTGGCCGTCCTCGGAGCGTCCGCCGCGGCGGCGACGGCGACGGCGGCGGCGCGGCTGGCCGTCGCCCTCCTCGGTCCGCTCGGTCCCTGCCTCGGCGCCGGGGCCGTCGACGGTCGCCTCGTCCCCGGCCTGCACGGCCTCACCCTCCGCCTCGTCTCCGGCCTCCTCGACGAAATCGTCCTCCTCGATCTCCGAGACCGGCGAGATCGCCGCGGCGCGGATGCCGGTGACCGGGCCTTCCGCCCGCTGGGCCGGCTCGCCGCGGTCGAGCTGGAACGCGGTGGTGGCGCCGAGCCGCTCGTCGGCAGCGATCTGGACGGTCACCCCGAAGCGCATCTCCAGCTCGTGCAGGTGCCCGCGCTTCTGGTTGAGGATGTACAGCGCGACCTCCGTGCGGGTGCGGAGGCACAGGTTGTGGGTCGCCGACTTGAGCAGCGCCTCCTCGATCGAGCGCAGGATGTGCAGCGCGACCGACGCGGTGGCGCGCACGAAGCCTGAGCCGCCGCAGTGGATGCACGGGATCGACGAGGATTCGAGCACGCCGGTGCGGATGCGCTGGCGGCTCATCTCCAGGAGGCCGAAGGGCGAGATCCGGCCGACCTGGATGCGGGCGCGGTCGTTCTTCAGGCAGTCGTTGAGCTTCTTCTCGACGGCGCGGTTGTTGCGCTTCTCTTCCATGTCGATGAAGTCGATCACCACGAGGCCGGCGAGATCGCGCAGGCGCAACTGGCGCGCGACCTCCTCGGCCGCCTCCATGTTGGTGCGCAAAGCCGTGTCCTCGATGTCGTGCTCGCGGGTCGAACGCCCCGAGTTCACGTCGATGGAGACCAGCGCCTCGGTGGGGTTGATGACGAGGTAGCCGCCGGACTTGAGCGTCACGTGGGTGGAGAACATCGCGTCGAGCTGCTGCTCGACCCCGTGGCGGGCGAAGATCGGCGTCGGGTCGCGGTAGGGCTGCACCACCTTGGCCTGCTGCGGCATCAGCATCCGCATGAAGTCGCGGGCCTCGCGGTAGGCGTCCTCGCCGGAGACCAGAACCTCGTCGAGGTCCTTGTTGTAGAGGTCGCGGATGGCGCGCTTGATCAGCGAGCCCTCCTCGTAGACGAGCGCCGGGGCAACCGACGACAGCGTCAGCTCGCGCACGCTCTCCCACAGGCGCATCAGGTACTCGAAGTCGCGCTTGATCTCGGGCATGGTGCGCGAGGCGCCGGCGGTGCGCAGGATCACGCCCATGCCGTCCGGCACCTCCAGCGCCTGCGCCGTTTCCTTCAGCCGCTTGCGGTCGGCGGCCGAGGTGATCTTGCGGGAAATCCCGCCGCCGCGGCCGGTGTTGGGCATCAGCACCGAGTAGCGGCCGGCGAGCGACAGGTAGGTGGTGAGCGCCGCGCCCTTGGTGCCGCGCTCCTCCTTGACCACCTGCACCAGGATGATCTGGCGGCGCTTGATCACCTCCTGGATCTTGTAGTGCCGGCGGTAGGTCCGCGGCCGCTCCGGGATCTCGGCGAGGGCGTCGCCGCTGCCGCCGACCTGGGCGATCCGCGGCTCGGCGTCGGGGTCCTCGTCGCCCTCGTCCGCCTCGTCCTCGTCCTCGTCGTCCGGCTCCGCGTCGTCCTCGTCCGGCTCATCCGCGTCGTCCTCATCGGACTCGGCATCCGCCTCCACGGCCCCGGCGACGGTCGGCGCCTCCGCGGCGGCGACCGCCTCCGGACGCGGCCCGGCCTCGGTTGCCGGCTCGGCGGCCGCCGCGTGCGGGACCGGCGCGGCGTCGGCCTGCGGCGCCTCAGGATCATGCGCCGGCGCGGCGTCGTGCGCGCCGTCCGCCTCGTGCGGCTCGGCGTCGGCGCCCTCGGCCATCGTCTCCGGCAGGGTGGCGGAGACGTCGCTGCCCGGCGCGATCGCCCCCTCCGGCGCGAGGTCCGCCTCCTGCGGCGCATCCTCCGCGCTCACCGTCTCGTCGGGCTTGGCCGCGGCGGTCTCGGCGCGGCGCCCGCGGACGCGGCGCCCGTTCGAGCGCGGCGCGGGACGGCGGCGCTCCTCGCGCTCGCGGTGCTCCTCGGCATCGCGGGCCTCGTCCTCCAGCAGCGCCTGCCGGTCGGCGAGCGGGATCTGGTAGTAGTCGGGGTGGATCTCGCTGAAGGCGAGGAAGCCGTGGCGGTTGCCGCCGTACTCGACGAAGGCGGCCTGGAGCGAGGGCTCCACGCGGATCACCTTGGCGAGGTAGATGTTGCCCCGAAGCTGGCGCCGGTTGGCGGCCTCGAAGTCGAATTCCTCAACCCTGGAACCGTGAACCGTGACGACCCGGGTCTCTTCCGGATGCATCGCGTCGATGAGCATCTTGTTGGCCATGACGAACTTTCGACATGGCGGCGGACGTCGCTCTCCTGGGCCCGTATCCCGGTGGAGCGCCCTCCGGCCTTGAGGCCGTCGGGGAGAGCGCTCGCGTCGGCCTCGAGGAGGCCGCGGGGGCTGAACTGAAGGGATTGCCGCCAACCGCCGCTCGGCGCGCGCGATCCGCGCGCCTGGGGTTGAACCTGGCCGGGACTCCGGATGGACCGGCGCCACGCGAAGCGCGCGCGCTGACGGCACGGGCAACGGCAATCGATGCTGCGCCTCCGTCCATCCTGCTTTCCGACCTCGCGATCTCGACCGACCTTCAAGGCCGGCCGCGAATTCCAAAACCTCGTGCGGCGGAGGACCCGCCGCGCCTGCCGACCCCGAGCGACCTGGAAAAACGTCCGAGGGCTGCCGTGGAGAGGGACCGCGCGCGGGCGACGCGTCCCGGTCCGAGAGGACTTCGACGCGGCCGCCGGTCGTGGGGCGACCTGCGGAGCCGAGCGCGGCTTGGCATCATTACAGATCGTCGCAGGGATTTGGCAAGGGACTTGGCAAGGGACTTGGAAGAACGGGATCTGGAAGAACGGACCCGGGAACGGGATGGGACGCGGCCGCACGCGGCCGGGGCGCGACGCACGACCTCAGGCGCCGGGAACGCTTTGCCCTGCGACAGGTTCGTGACAGATCGGTCAGGGGCGTCTCGACGGGCGAATCAGGACCATGACCAACCGCGAACCCGTGCTGGCACCCGTCCCGATCGCGGATCTGCGCCCGACGCAGATGACGGTGGGCCTGCGCGAGGTCGCGGAGAAGCGGCGGCGCTGGCGCGACGACGATGCCGGCAAGCGCGCGGCCTTCCTCGCGGCGCACATGGTGCCGACGCTGCTCGGGCCGAAGAAGCGCCACTACGTGATCGACCATCACCACCTCTGCCGCGCCCTGCTGGAGGAGGGCGTCGACAGCGTCCTCGTCACCGTGGTCGCCGACCTGCACGACCTCGACAAGGATGCGTTCTGGACGGTGTGCGACCACAGATCGTGGGTGCACCCCTACGATGCGGACGGGGTCCGCGCCGGATTCAAGGACATCCCCAGGACGATGGCCGATCTCGCCGACGATCCGTACCGCAGCTTGGCGGGCGAGCTGCGCCGGGCCGGGGGATTTGCCAAGGACACGACGCCCTTCAGCGAGTTCCTCTGGGCCGACTTCCTGCGGCGCCACGTCAAGGCCAAGCGCATCGAGAACGATTTTTCCGCCGCCCTCGAAGAGGCGTTGGCGCTGGCCAAGGCGCCGGAGGCCGGCTACCTGCCCGGCTGGTGCGGCCCGGTGGACCGGTGAGCGCGTGCCCGGAAGCCTGCGGCCTCCCTCGCGCCGATCCCCTCACGCCCGGAAAGTAGTCGTGCCGCAGGGCGCCGTCGTAGCGGCCGGTGCCGAGGCAGCACGTTCTGAAACCGGCGGCCCGATCCGCAGGGGCAGAGGTCCTCGCGGCCGAGCTTCTCCGCGAGTTCCACGTCGCCGTGGACGAACCGGCGCCCGCGCTTCACCCGCGTCTCGGACGGGAAGGATCTACGGCGCTTGGCCATCACCTCGAAAGGAGGGATGATCGTCGGGTCTGCGTGCCATGGCGGCCTCCTCTCGTCGATCGCGACGCCCGCCTCTCGCACGGGGCGGCCCAGGAGCCAAGACCCGAGCGCAGGATCGGCCGCGCAAGACGGGAGCCGCGTTCGCGAGGCCCGGTGCGCCGTAGTCGCGGTGGAAAGGCGCCGCGGCCTGCCCCTCGACGGGCGCCCGCCCGCCGGGATAGCGTCGCCGGATGCCAAGACACCCGCGCCCCGCCCCCGTCGCTTCCCTGATCGGCCTCCTCGCGGGGCTCCTCGTCGCGTCGGCGGCGCGGGGGCAGGACCGGGGCAGCCTCGACCCGAAACCCCTGCCGCCGCTGGAAAATCCGGACGCGCCCTCGACGCCGGCCAAGGCCCTGTTCGGGCGGGTCACGACGCCCGCGGCGGGGCCGGTCCACGCCTACGGGTCCTACGCCAAGGGCTGCTTCTCCGGCGGCGAGGCGCTGCCGGTCGACGGGGCGACGTGGCAGGTGATGCGGCTGTCGCGCAACCGGAACTGGGGCACGCCCGACCTCGTCGACTTCCTGGAGCGGCTCGCCGCCCAGGCGCCGCGGGCCGGCTGGCCGGGCCTCCTCGTCGGGGACATGTCGCAGCCCCGCGGCGGCCCGATGATCACCGGCCACGCCTCGCACCAGCTCGGCCTCGACGCCGACGTCTGGCTCACCCCGATGCCGGACCGGCGCATGAGCCGCCTGGAGCGGGAGGAGACCTCGGCCACCGACGTGGTGCGGCCCGACCGCCTCGACGTCGATCCCGCGGCCTGGACGCCGGGGCACCTCGGGCTGATCCGGCTGACCGCCGAGCAGCCGGAGGTGGCGCGCCTCTTCGTCAACCCGGCGATCAAGCGGGCGCTCTGCCGGGAGGCCGGGGGCGATCGCGGCTGGCTGCGGAAGGTGCGCCCGATGTACGGGCACAACTACCACTACCACATCCGACTCGGCTGCCCCGACGGCCAAGCGTCCTGCGGCGACCAAGCGCCCCCGCCCCCCGGCGACGGCTGCGGCGAGGAGCTGGCCTACTGGTTCAGCGACGCGATCCTCCACCCCAGGCCGCCGAAGGTGAAGCCGAAGCCGAACCCGCCGATGACGATGGCGGCGCTGCCGGCCGCGTGCCGGACGGTGTTGAGGGCGCGTTGAGGCCAGCCGACAGGCAGCAGGCTCTCATGCCCGGGGATGAGCGTTCGGCCTCCATCCGCGGCGGAGCGCGGTACAGACGTCCATCGTCATGAAGCTCCACACCCTGCTGCGCCTCATACGCCGGAGCGATCCGGAGCAGTTCGTTCCCGGCTTCGACGCGGCGTTCTACAGGAACCGATACGGCGATGTCGCAGCATCCGGGCTGTCGCCGTCGGAGCACTACCTCAAGATCGGTCGGGCCGAGCAACGCGATCCGAACGCGTTCTTCGACGCGAAGGGCTATCTTCGGGCCAATCCCGATGTCGCCGCGGCGGGTTTCGATCCGCTCTCCCACTTCCTCCTCCACGGGCTCGCGCAGAACTACGGCGGGTGGCAGCGGGAGCCGATCGATGCCTGCGTCCCCCATGCCTGCGTCCCCCATGAGGGGCCTGCCGAGCCGCCGGCCGTCGGTGGCCTCTCGCCCTGGATCGCGGACTTCACGCAGGTCGTTCACGACACGGTCACGGGGCTGGAGCAGGCGCTGACGGCCGATCCGCAGAACGAGGAGCTGCGGGCCCTGCTCGACTACTGGTGGTTCCACCGGAGGCGCTGGCTGATGACGTTCAGGATCATGAGCCCCTTCATCGCGCCCGACGCGAGCCTGATCGAGGTCGGCGGGGCGTCCAGCCTCTCGAGCTTCCTGTCCGACCGCGGCCTGCGCGTCGCCTGGACGTCCAACGACCTGCGCAACCCGATGACGGACGTGACGGACGCGAGCCACGACGTGGCGCTCTGCCTGGAGGTGATCGAGCACATCAAGGACCAGGACGGCAGCGGGCCCGTCGACATCTTCAACGGCTCGGGCGTGCGCTGCCTCGTCTCGGAGATGCACCGCATCCTGAAGCCCGGCGGGATCGCCGTCTGCACCACGCCGAACGGCTGCGCCTACAGCAGCATCGCCAAGGCGCTGAAGATGGAGCCGCCGATGTTCTTCCGGAAGCACGTCCGCGAGTTCACCCCCGACGAGCTTCGGGAAGCGTTCGAGGCGGTCGGCTTCGAGACGCTCTACCTGGAGACGCCGCCGGAGCCGTGGGGGCAGCGCGCGGACCTGGACATCGCCGCGGTCGCGGCGATGGTCCGGCGCGCCGGCGGCGCCACGCGGCACCGGGAGGACGACATCGTCGCCCTCTTCCGCAAGACCGCCGCGTGAGGACGCGCGGGCGGTGCCTCGGCTCCGCTACGCGGCGACGCCCGTCCCGATCGGGCACGCGACGCCGGTGCCGCCGAGCCCGCAATAACCGGCCGGGTTCTTGGCCAGGTACTGCTGGTGGTAGCCTTCGGCGAAGTAGAAGGTCTGGCCGGCCACGATCTCGGTGGTGACCTCCGGAAACCCCTTCGCCCGCAGGGCGCCGGCGTAGGCCGCGCGCACGGCCTTGGCGGTCGCCTCCTGGCCCGGATCGGTGAGGTAGATGCCGGAGCGGTACTGCGTGCCGACGTCGTTGCCCTGGCGCATGCCCTGCGTCGGGTCGTGGCTCTCGAAGAACGTCTTCAGCACCGCCTCCAGCGGCAGCGATGCGGGATCGAAGGCCACGAGCACCACCTCGTTGTGGCCGGTGCGGCCCGAGCAGACCTCCTCGTAGGTCGGGTTCGGGGTGTGGCCGCCGGCGTAGCCCACGGCCGTGACGAACACGCCCTCGGGCATCTGCCAGAACTTGCGCTCGGCGCCCCAGAAGCAGCCCAGGCCCAGCACGATCGTCTCGGTGCCTTCAGGGTAGGGGCCCTTGAGCGGGTGGCCGTTGACGAAGTGGGTCTCGGCCGTCGGCAGCGGATCGGGCCGGCCCGGCAGGGCGTCGGCGGCGGCGGGCATCTCGGCGCGCTTGCGGAACGGGAACATCGGGCATCCTTCGCGAGGGGGTGCCGCCTCATATGGGGTGCCCCGGCGCGTTCATGAAGCGGTTCGCCGCCGCGCGACGGGACCGTTGGTGCCGCGTCAGGACCGGGTGAGGAACCCGATCGGCTCGCGGGCGGGCTGGCCGAGCCAGAGCAGGGCCGCGCCGAGGCCGAGGCCGAGCAGCGCGGCGGGCGCGAGCGTCAGCGGCAGCACCAGGGCGCTCCACAGCCACGGCGCGGCGCCCTCGACGGTGCCCTGGAGGGCGCTCGCCCTGTCCTTGAACAGGGTGAAGAGCAACTCGCTCAAGGGCGTGATCCGCAGGCCGTTGTTGGCGACCGAGCGGGCGCCGTCGTAGACCAGCGCCACGAAGCCGGCAGCCAGCAGCAGGAAGCCGAGGAGGCGGGAGAGGAAGCGGAACATCGGGTCTCGAAGGCGCGCACGGCCGATCTTCGGTGAGTAGGAGGCCCGTTCGGGCAGCGCAAGCGGTTGCCGCCCGCGCCCGCCCCGTGCCAGAGGGACCGCGGCGGGCGGGAGCGCACGACGGCGGGCACGATGGACGAACCGGCCCCGGCGGCCCTGAAGCTCGTGATCTTCGATTGCGACGGCGTCCTCATCGACAGCGAGCCGCTGAGTCTGGCCTGCCTCACCGCCGGCCTCAACCGCATCGGCGTGCCGATCGATCAGGAGACGGTGCGGGCGCGCTTTGCCGGCACCTCCATGGCCTCGATCATGGCCCACGTCGCCCAGGACTACGGGGTTGCGGCGCCCGCGGGCTTCGTCGAGGCGGTCAAGACCGAGACGCTGCGCCTGTTCGATGCCGAGCTTCGCCCCATGGCCGGCGTCGCCGAGGCCGTGGCCGCGCTGCGCCTGCCGGCCTGCGTCGCGTCGAGCAGCGACCCGGTGCGGCTGCGCCACTCCCTCGGGCTGACCGGGCTCCTGCCGCTGTTCGACGGCCGGATCTTCTCCTCCGCCGAGGTGGCGCGCGGAAAGCCGTTTCCCGACCTGTTCCTCCACGCCGCCGCGCGGATGGGGGCGGTACCCGAAGCCTGCCTCGTCATCGAGGACAGCGTCCCCGGCGTCACCGCCGCGCGCGCGGCCGGCATGCGCGTCCTCGGCTTCACCGGCGGCGGCCACTGGGGCCACGACCCCTCCGGCGCCGACCTCGTGGCGGCGGGCGCCGGACGGGTGTTCTCGCAGTACCGCGCGCTGACCGCCCTGCTCGCCGGCCGGTAGGGCGAGAACGGTCTGCGTGGGCGGTGCGGCGGGCCGTCTTCCTTCCCGCAACGTCGGCAAGAACGAAAACGCCTTCCGTTGACGCGGCGCGGCAGCGCTCGCATCCTGAGAGCGTCGGGCGAGGACAAGCATCCCCGGCCGCGGTGATTTGAAGAGTGTCGCTTGCGCCGCGTCATCAAACGCTAAAGCACTGCGGGGATGCCAAGCCCCGCGGTCCTTCACGCGCAGGAGGACTGCCCATGACCGTCCGACCGACCCAGCCTCTCCCGAACCGCTGCGCCTCGCCGCGGCGCCGCGACCGCTGTCGACGTTGAGCCCGAGCCCGGCCCGACATCCACGCCGCCACACGGCCGGACCCGCGTCCGGTCACGGGAGAGCCTTGCCATGCCCCATCTTCACGCCGACCCCCTTCCTGCACAGAACGACCTCTTCGCCGACACCCTGGTCGCGCGCGCCCGCAACCGCCTGCACGCCGAGCCGGCGCCGACGCGGATCATCGAGATCGGCGAGGTTGCCGCCGGGATCGCCGTCCCCGAGCCCGGCGGCGTGCGGTTCTTCTCCTCGGCCCGCGACTTCGACAGCCTCGACGGCACCGTCTTCCGCAGCACCGAGCAGGCGGCCAAGGCCGCCCGCGACCGGTTCCGCGACCTCACCCGGCCGGTCGAGCGGCCGGGCCGACATGGGACGCAGAGGCTGCGGGCGGTCTGAGGCCGTCCGAACTTGGCGCGGGTCTCCTCTCCCGTTCGGGCTGGTAGATTCACACATTCTCCGGACGCAGTCGGAGGCGGCGCGGGCCCCCTGCCTGCGGGGCTTGCGGATTCACGCAATCCCGGCGCTTGACGCGTCAGGGGCCGCGCATCCCCTCGCCCCGCCTGCGGGGAGAGAGGACCCGCGCCTCATCCGATCGCGTCGTGAGATGTGTGCATCCGCCAGCCCGTTCGGGAGCGGAACAGGGTGAGGGACGAGAACTTACCGGAGGGTTCACGCCCCTCATCCCAACCTTCTCCCCCTGGGAGAAGGAGCCGCGCAGCGCTTCCCACGCGAAGGTCTTGAGCATCGAGACCGGAGCGATGAACCCTACTTGCACTCCTCGCGGGTGCGCTTGATCGCCTCGCCGAAGCCGGCGAGCGCGTACTCGTCGCTGGTCGGGTTGCCGCGGAGCGACGTGGTCTTGATCAGGAGCTTGGGCACCCGGCCGCTCATCTCGGAGACGACGCGAGCCTCCTCGGCCGGGTTCTGGAGCCACGCGTTGCCGTCCTTGACCACGAGGCCGTAGCGGGTCGGGCCGAGGTTGAGGGTGGGGTCGGTGGCCGCCGCGGCGGCCCCGGGCTTGGCCTGCGCGGCGGCGGGCTTCGAGGGGAAGCCCAGCATCACCGCCACCTCGTTCTGCACGTTCTCGGCCTTGCGCACGGTGACGAACAGGTAGGCGGTGTCGCGCTTGAGCGAACTCGGCGAGCGGGTCTGCGGCTGGGCGATGGCGTAGCACAGGCGGGTCCGGCCCTGGCCGCTGGCGAACACGTTCCAGTCGCCGAAGATCGCCACCGGCGTCGCCTGCTGCATGCCCGGCGGCGTCGCCGTCTTCCGCGTCCGCTCGCGCGGAGCCCTGCGGCGGCGGCTCGGGGCGGCCGGCGCGGCCTCCGGTGTCTCCTGGGCGAGGGCCGCGGTGGGCGCTAGGCCGGCTCCGCCGAGGACCGCGAGGCCCGGCGCGGCGAGGGCGAAGGCTCCGACCGGGAGCAGGCAGAGAAGGCGGCGCATCGTCGGTTCCCGAACGCTTGCCATGGACCCGGCCCGGGAGGCCGACGTGCTGGCTTGAGCTTGGCCGACCACCCTGCGGCGCCCGGCCCGGGAGTCATGAAGCTTGGGCGTCGGTTCGGCAAGCGTCGGCGCCGGGCGCCTCAGCCGGCATGCACCTCGACGGCGGCGGGCACGGCCATCGCCGCGATCGGCAGGGGTGCGGGCGCGTCGGGGGCCTCCGCGAAGACGATCGCGATGGATGCGCCCTGCGTCCTGGCCGCGTCCTCCCGCGCGCGGGGCGGGTCGTTGTAGGGGGTGTTGTAGCCCTTGCGCACCGCGGCCCAGTAGGCCTCGCGGGACAGGCCGCTGCCGACCAGGGCCGCGTCGATCATCGCGGCGGCGGTGGCGGCGAGCGCGGGCGTATCCTGGGATTCGGTCGAACTGTCGACGGGCATGCTGCGATCTCCGATGCGCTCGCGCCGGGTTGTAGCAAACGCCACTTAGCTAGACCGTGAACGCGCAGGCAACGGCTTTGGTTGCTCTGCACCATTTTTATGCGGTCTCCGCGAACGCCGGGCCTTAAGCGGGCGGCCCGCCGAGCCGCGCGATCCAGCCCTGTGCCTGCGCCCGGACGTTGGCGGGCGCGGTGCCGCCGTGGCTGGTGCGGCTCGCCACCGAGTTCTCGACGCCGAGCACCGCGTAGACAGCGTCGGTGATCCGCGGCTCGGCCTCCTGCATCTCGGAGAGCGACAGCGCCTCCAGCCCGACGCCCCTGGCGGACGCCGCGCCGACGAGGCGGCCGGTGACGTGGTGCGCCTGCCGGAACGGCAGGCCGAGTTCGCGCACCAGCCAGTCCGCCAAGTCCGTGGCGGTGCTGTAGCCGGAGCCCGCGGCTTTGCTGAGCACGTCCGTCACCGGTTCGAGGTCGCGGACCATGCCGGTCATCGCGGCGAGGCACAGGGAGAGCGCCTGGAGGGCGTCGAAGGTGCCCTCCTTGTCCTCCTGCATGTCCTTGGAATAGGCCAGCGGCAGGCCCTTCATCACCATCAGCAGGCCCGTCAGCGCGCCGACGATGCGGCCGGACTTGGCCCGCACCAGCTCGGCCGCGTCGGGGTTGCGCTTCTGCGGCATGATCGACGAGCCGGTGGTGTACCCGTCCGACAGTTTTACGAACCCGAACTGCGCCGAGGTCCAGATCACCAGCTCCTCGGCAAAGCGCGAGAGGTGGATCGCGCAGATCGAGGCGGCCGAGAGCGATTCCAGAGCGAAGTCGCGGTCGGCGACGGAATCGAGCGAGTTCGCGGTCGGCCGGTCGAAGCCGAGCGCTTCCGCCGTGGCGTGCCGGTCGATCGGGAACGAGGTGCCGGCGAGCGCCGCGGCGCCCAGCGGGCACTCGTTCAGCCGCGCGCGGGCGTCGCGGAACCGGCCGCGGTCGCGCGCCAGCATCTCGACGTAGGCGAGGCAGTGATGGCCGAAGGTGACGGGCTGGGCCGATTGCAGGTGGGTGAAGCCCGGCATCACGGTGGCGGCGTGCTGGAGCGCCGTCTCGGCCAGCGCCCGCTGCAGGTCGGCGGCCTGGGCGTCCAGCGAATCGAGGGTGTCGCGCACCCACAGCTTCATGTCGGTGGCGACCTGGTCGTTGCGCGAGCGCGCGGTGTGGAGCCGCCCGGCCGCCGGCCCGACGATCTCGGTGAGCCGGCTCTCCACCGCCATGTGAATGTCTTCCAACTCGCGCCGGAAGACGAACGCGCCGGACGCGATCTCGTCTCGCACGGCCTTGAGCCCGGCCTCGATCGCCGCCACGTCCGGCGCGGGCAGGATGCCGGCATCGCCCAGCATCGCCACGTGCGCCAGCGAGCCGCGGATGTCCTGGGGGGCAAGGCGCTTGTCGAATCCGATGGAGGCGTTGATCTCCTCCATGATCTCGGCGGGGCCGCTCGCGAAGCGCCCGCCCCACATCCGGTTGCTCATGCTCGTCCCGATCCTTCCGCCCGCCCCGAGGCACGCAACGATGATGCCCGGGCGATGATGAACCCCAAGCGCTTCGCGGGTGCCGCCGTCGGCGCCGGCCTCGTCACCGCGCTGGCCGCGGGGCTTGCCCTATACGGGACCGGCCTCGGAGGCGGCAACGGGGCCGACCCGTGCGCCGGCTCGGCCGCAGCGCTGGCCCGGGTCGATGCGGCCTCCCGCGGCGACGTCGCGGCGATGCAGGCGCCGGAGCGGGCCCGCCCCGCGCCGGAGCTCGCCTTCAGGGGGCCGGAGGGGGCGGAGGTGCGGCTCTCGGACTTCCGCGGCCGCCTCGTCCTCCTGAACCTGTGGGCGACGTGGTGCGCGCCCTGCAAGGCCGAGATGCCGGCGCTGGACCGCCTCGAAGGGCAACTCGGCGCGAAGGATTTCTCCGTCGTCGCGGTCAACCTCGACACGCGCAACCTCGACCGGCCGACCGCGTGGCTGCGGGACAACGGCATCGCGCGGCTTGCGGCCTACGCCGATCCCGGCGGGCGCGTGCTGCCCCTGGTCCAGCGCGACACCGGCTCGCCCGGCCTGCCGACGACGCTGCTCGTCGATCCGGCCGGCTGCACCATCGGCGTGATGAAGGGGCCGGCCGAATGGTCCGGCCCGGACGGGCTCAGGCTGATCCGCGCGGCGCTCGGACGGGCTTCGTGAGGATCGCGCGCCGACGGCGGCGGGCGCCGCGCCCGCGCCGCGCAGCCCGTCACGCCCAGGGGCCGGCTCACGCCTCGGAATCCGCGTCGAGGTCGTGCCCCCGGGTCTCCGGCATCAGCAGCGCTGCGATCGTGCCGACCACGCTGAAGGCCGCGAGGTAGTAGGCCGGCGCGAGGGTGTCGCCCGAGAGCGCGATCAGCTTGTTGACGACGTAGTTCGTGCTGCCGCCGAAGATCGAGACCGAGAAGGCGTAGACGATCGACAGCCCGGCGCTGCGCACGGTGCGCGGGAGGGATTCGGGGATCGCGACGATGATCGCCGCCGCGTTGACCGAGGAGAGCGCCGACAGCAGGAAGGTCACGGCGTAGACGGCCGGCGCCGTCGGCGCCCGCGCGAGCCACCAGAAGGCGGGTACGGCGAGCACCAGGATGAGCACCCGCGGCCAGATCAGGACCGGGCGCCGCCCGAACCGGTCCGCGAGCCAGCCGCCGAGCAGCGGGAACGCGATCGAGGCGAGCCCCAGCGCGATCGGCACGGCGGTGGAGACGGTCTCGGTGAGCCCGAGCGTCGCGCGGGCGTAGACCGGCATGTTGGTGCCGATCGCGTTCGACACCGTCGAGGCGGCGATGACGAGGAAGGTCAGCAGCAGCAGGCGCCCGTGCTCGCGCACCAGCCGGACGACCACGGCGCCGGTCGAGTGCGAGGCCGCCGGGTCCTGCGCCTCGCCCGCCGTCTCGGGCAGGTGGCTGCGGATGACGAGGCCGACCGGCACGACGCCGATGCCGAGCAGGAACATCACGCGCCAGCCCCATTCCGCCATCGCGGCCTCGCCCACGGCGAGCGTGAGCGCGGAGGCGATGAGGCCGGCAAACAGCGCGGCGCAGCCCTGGCTCGCGATCTGCCAGGAGGCCACGAAGCCGCGGTGCTCGGCGGGCGCCGCCTCCAGCAGGTAGGCGGTCGACGGCCCGACCTCGCCGCCGAGCGCCAAGCCCTGGATCAGGCGGCCGGCGATGACGATCCCTTGGGCCCATCCGCCGAGCGTCGCGGTGCCGGGGGTCAGCGCCAGCATCAGCATGCCGACGGCCATCAGGGCGATGGTGATGAGCATCGCGGGCTTGCGCCCCGCCCGGTCGGCGAAGGCGCCGATCAGCACCCCGCCGACCGGGCGCATGACGTAGCCGATGCCGAACAGCGCCAGCGAGGCGAGCAGGCTGTCGGTGGCGTTGCCGGAGGGAAAGAACGCCGCCCCGATCGGCACGGCGAAGAAGGCGTAGAGCGTGAAGTCGTAGAATTCGAGCGCGTTGCCGAGCACCACCGCCGCCACGGCCTTGCGTTCGAGGGCCGGGTGCGCCGGCGGGCCGATCGTGTCCGAAGTCGTTGCCGTCGCGGTCATCGCGGGTCCTTCCGTCGCGTCCCGCATAACGGGAGCGGGGCCGGATGGCTCCCCGCGGCGCGCCCGTGCGCCGGTTTTTCCAGTGCCTCCCGACCGCCTCGGTCGACCCGCCGGGATTGAACCCCCGCGAAAAGCCGGGCACCCCGCGCGGCATGGGAACCCCGCGCCCGCTCTCGGCCGTCCGCGACCTGCTCACCCGCGAGGCGGCGGGCGGGCTCGTGCTGATGGCGGCGGCCGCCGCCGCGCTGATCGTGGCCAACACCGGGCTCGCCGGAGCCTACGCGGACGCGCTCCACGCGAAGCTCGGGCCGATGAGCCTTCGGCACGCGATCAACGACGGCCTGATGGCGGTGTTCTTCCTGCTGGTCGGCCTGGAGATCAAGCGCGAGGTCCGCGACGGGCGCTTACGCACGTGGCCCGACCGGGCGCTGCCCGGCATCGCTGCGCTCGGCGGCATGGTGGTGCCGGCGCTGGTCTACCTCGCCCTCAACGCCGGCACCGGGACCGCGCGGGGCTGGGCGATCCCGGCCGCCACCGACATCGCCTTCGCGCTCGGCGTGCTGGCGCTGCTCGGCCGGCGCGTGCCGGTGTCCCTGAAGATCTTCCTCAGCGCGGTGGCGATCGTCGATGACCTCGGCGCGGTGATCGTCATCGCCCTGTTCTACACGGGCGGCCTCGACCTGCCGATGCTGGGCTGTGCCGCGCTCACCCTGGCGCTGCTCGCTGGGCTGAACCGCGCGGGCGTCGTGCGGCTCGCGCCCTACCTGCTCCTCGGCCTCGTCCTGTGGGTGTTCGTGCTGCGCTCCGGCATCCACGCCACGGTCGCCGGCGTGCTGCTCGCCCTGACGATCCCGATCCGGACCGGCCGGGCGCGGGCGACCTCGCCGCTCCACCGGCTGGAGCACGCGCTGAACCCCGTCGTCGCCTTCGCGATCGTGCCGGCCTTCGGCTTCGCCAACGCCGGCGTGCGCCTCGTCGGCCACCCGCCCGCCGCCCTCGTCGACCCGGTGACGCTGGGCGTCGCGCTCGGCCTCGTCCTCGGCAAGCCGCTCGGCGTGTTCGCGAGCCTGTGGCTGGCGATCCGGGCCGGGCTGGCGCGCCGCCCGCCCGGGGCGGCCTGGGGGCAGGTCTTCGGCGTCGCGGTGCTCTGCGGCATCGGCTTCACCATGAGCCTGTTCATCGGCGGCCTCGCCTTCGCCGACGCCGCGCACGAGACCGCGGTGAAGCTCGGCGTGCTCGCCGGCTCCCTCCTGTCCGGCCTCCTCGGCGCCGCGATCCTCCTGCGCGCCCGCGGGCCGGAGCGGCGGGCGGGCGCCGCGCCGGAGGGCTGAACGGCCCCGCGCCGGGACGAGCCCCGGCCCGCGCCGCGGCAATCCCGAAATCTCCCGCCGCGACGGCCGAACCCGAGGCCCGGCGCACCGGCATTCCGGTCGCGTCATTGCATTCAAAATACTTAGGTACCCGTCCCCGTCAGCCCCTTGCGCCGTCCGGCCGAAACGATAACGTCGCTGCTCGCCGCACCGTCCGAGAGCCGTATCGGACGAGGATGGACGGCGGACCGCAAGTCAGATCCAGCACAGGAGATTTCCATGTCAGAGATGATTCGCGTCAAGCCGACCCATGACGGCACCTACACTGTCTATCGCGGCTCGGTCGCCCTGATCTCCGGGCTCACGCGCCTCCAGGCCGAGCGCTACGAGGCCGGCATCGCCCGAAGCGAGCGCCCGGCACTCCTCGTCGGTGCCTGACGAAGGCCGCGCCCGGGGCGCCGCCTACCCCAGGGCGAGCGGGCCGAGGTCGGCCATGATCCCGTCCTCATCGAGCCCGCGCTGCGTCGCCGCGACGACGTGGCGGTTTTCGGCCCGCGAGAACGCGTAGAGGATGTAGGCGGCCCGGCGCGCGGGCAGCGGCCCGTGCGCGCCGGGCCGTGCCGAGGCCGAGGCGCCGCCGACGACCGGGATCGCCCGCCCGTCCGGTCCCGCCACGTGGGCGACGCTCGCCACATGGTTGTGGCCGTGCAGGACGAGCTCGGCGCCGACCCGCCCGAGCATCGCCGTGAACGCCGCCGCGTCCCGCAGGTCCCGCCCGGGTGCCGCGGCGCCGGGATGGGGCGGGTGGTGGATCATCACCACGCGGGCCGGCCGCGACGGGTCCGTCGCCAGCGTCCGCAGCAGCGATTCCGCGGCCGCGATCTGCCGCGGCCCGAGCCGGCCGGTGGCGACGAAGGGGATCGTCGGGATCGCGCTCGACAGCCCGACCAGGGCCAGCGGCCCCCGCCGCCGCAGGTAGGGAAACACGCCGCCGCGCCCGGCATCGTCCGCGGTCCAGGCGCCGCAGGCCGCGAGCAGTCCGTCGAGCGAGCCGCGCACGTAGGCGTCGTGGTTGCCCGGCACGAGGCTGACCGCGTCCGGCGGCCCCAGCGCCTCCAGGAAGATCCGGGCGGTGTCCCACTCGCTCGGCAGGCCGATGTTGCACAGATCCCCGGTGCAGGCGACGTGGTCGGGCGCCTGCGCGCGCAGGTCGGCGACCAGCGCGCCGAGCACCGCCATGTCGTGGCTGCGCGAGCGCCCCCGGCGCCAGTTGGCGTAGCCGGTCGCCCGCTTGCCGAGCAGGTGGCGCAGGCGCGGCCGGGGCAGCGGGCCGACATGCGGGTCCGTGAGGTGGGCAAGGCGGAAGGCGGGCGGCGCGGGATCGGACACGGGGTCCGCATCGCGGCTGGAACGCATCGCGTCAAGCGGTGCAGGCGAGGCTCATGGACGCCCCGTCCCGACGGGGCCATCGGCAGCTTCGGGCGCGGGAAGCGCGCTTTCGCCGAACCGGCGTCCACTTCGGCGAAAGAGCGCCCCAGCATGGTTGGCGCGTCTTCGAATCCTGATCGCGGGTGATGGCGGTCGGCCCGTTCAGGACGCCACGTCCAGTGCCTCCGCCCGCTTCAGGTTCGGCGCGGCGGCAAACAGCGCCCGCGTGTAGTCGTGCTTCGGGCTGGCAAACAGCATCGCGGTCGGGCCCTCCTCCACGATCTGCCCGTTCAGCATCACGATCAGCCGGTCGCACAGGCGTGCGGCCACGCGCAGGTCGTGGGTGATGAACAGGATCGCGAGGTTGAGCCGCTCGCGGATCTCTTCCAGCAATTCCAGCACCTGCCGCTGCACCGAGACGTCGAGCGCCGAGACCGCCTCGTCGGCGATGAGCAGGTCCGGCTCCATGGCGAGCGCCCGGGCGATGGCGATGCGCTGGCGCTGGCCGCCGGAGAACTCGTGCGGGTAGCGCACGAGCGCCCCCGCATCGAGGCCGACGAGCGCGATGAGTTTCTTCGCCCGCGCCAGGGCCGCGTCACGCGCCAGCCCGTAGTTCATCGGCCCCTCGACGATCGATTGCCCCACCGTGCGGCGCGGGTTGAGCGAGCGGTAGGGGTCCTGGAAGATCACCTGGATGCGGCGGCGATAGGGGTGCAGCGCGCGGTGCGGCAGGCGCGCGATGTCCTCGCCCGAAAGCCGCACGTGGCCGCTGGTCGGGTCGACGAACCGGGCGATGCAGCGGGCGAGCGTCGATTTGCCCGAGCCCGATTCGCCGACGATCCCCAGCGTCTCGCCGGGCTGGAGCGCGAGGCTGACGCCGTCGAGGGCGTGGACCGAGCGCCCGCCGCCGAACAGCCCGCGCCCGCCGTAGGTCTTCGTCAGGTCGCGCACCGCCAGCACCGGCGCGGTCGAGGGGGGGCGCGCTCGCGGCCGCGCCGGCTCGGCGCGGGGCACGGCGGCGATCAGCATGCGGGTGTAGGGGTCCTGCGGCCGGGTGAGCACGGCGTCGGCCGAGCCCTCCTCGACGACGCGGCCGCGCTGCATCACCACCACCCGGTCGGCGATCTCGGAGACGACGCCGAAATCGTGGGTGATGAACAGGATGCCGGCGTTGCGGCGCGCCTGGAGCTCGCGCATCAGCTTGAGGATCTGAGCCTGGGTGGTGACGTCGAGCGCCGTCGTCGGCTCGTCGGCGATGATGAGCGCGGGATCGTTGGCGAGCGCCATGGCGATCATCACCCGCTGGCGCTGGCCGCCGGAGAGCTGGTGCGGGTAGGCTTTTGCCAGCGTGTCCGGGTTCGGCAGGTGCACGTCGGCGAGCAGCGCCTGCACCCGCTCGCGCCGGGCTTGGCGCGGGAGTTTTTCCGTGTGCGCCTCAAGCATCTCGGCGAGCTGGTCGCCGACGCTGAGCACCGGGTTCAGCGCCGTCATCGGCTCCTGGAACACCATCGCCATGCGGCTGCCGCGCAGGCGCCGGAGGCGCGCCGCGCCGACCTTGAGCAGGTCCTCGCCCTCCAGCAGGATTTTTCCCGCGGACGGCTTGAGGATGGTCGGCAGCAGGCCCATCACGGCCCCGGCCGTCACCGACTTGCCCGAGCCCGACTCGCCGACGACGCAGACGATCTCGCCGGGTTGGACGGTGAGGCTGAGGTTCTCGATCGCGAAGGCGCGGTCGCCCCCGCCGGGCAGCGCCACCGAAAGGTTCTCGATCCGCAGCACCGGCTCGCTCATCGGCCGCCCCCAAAACTGCGGGCGGTGCGCGGGTCGAGGGCGTCGCGAAGCCCGTCGCCGATGATGTTGACCGCGAGGACGGTGGCGGCCACGCACAGGCCGGGGAACAGGATCACCCACGGCGCGATCTGGAAGCTGCTGCGCCCCTCGGCCATGATGTTGCCCCAGCTCGGCACCTCGGTGGGGATACCGGCGCCGAGGAAGCTCAGGATCGCCTCGGTGAGGATCGCGGAGGCCGCGACGTAGGTGCCCTGCACGATCAGCGGCGCGATGGTATTGGGCAGGACGTGCCGCAGCAGGAGCTTGGGCAGCCGTGTGCCGGCGCCGATCGCCGCCTCGACGTAGGGCTCGCTGCGCACCGAGAGCACGACGCCGCGCACCAGCCGCGCCACCCGCGGGATCTCGGGGATGGCGATCGCCACGATCACCGTGCCGATCCCGGCGCCCGACAGTGTGACGAGGGCGATGGCGAGCAGGATCGAGGGGATCGCCATGACCCCGTCCATGATCCGCATCACCACCGCGTCGAGGAGGCGGACGTAGCCGGCGACCAGCCCGATCGTGAGCCCGATCAGCACCGAGATCGCGGCCACCGCGAAGCCTATGCTGAGCGAGACGCGGGCGCCGAAGACCACCCGGCTCCACACGTCGCGGCCGAAGGCGTCGGTGCCGAGCCACGCGGCCTCCGAGGGCGGGCGCAGCCGCAGCCGCGGGCGCAGCAGGATCGGGTCGCCGGTCCAGAGATACGGTGCGGCCAGCGCCGCGAGCCCGACCACGAGCAGCACCGCGAGGCCCACGAGCACGCCGGGATGGCGCAGCATCGGGGGGAGGGCGAGGCGGCGCGCGGCGGGCGCGGCCGGCGGAGCGGTGTCGAGGGTGCTCATGGGAGGGGCCCTCGCTCGGGCCGGCTCGAAGAAAAGCCGGTTCCGCCCGTCCCCCTCTCCCCTCTGCGGGAGAGGGTGGCCCTCGCGTGAGCGAGGGTCGGGAGAGGGGAGCGACGGTGCCTGATACGTCGCTCCCCTCTCCCGACCCGCTGCGCGGGCCACCCTCCCCCGCAGAGGGGGGAGGGAGCGCGCGCAGCCGGAACCCTCCGGTCTTCCGGTCCATGGTCGCGGCAGGGAGCGTGGCGCACCGTCAATACCGGATCCTCGGGTCGAACAGCAGGTAGGACAGGTCGATGGAGAGGTTGATCAAGACGTAGAGGGCGGAGAACAGCAGGATCACGCCCTGGATCACCGGGTAGTCGCGCGCCAGCACCGCATCGACGGTCAACCGCCCGAGGCCGGGCAGGTTGAACACGCTCTCGGTCACCACCACGCCGCTGATGAGGAGCGCGATGCCGAGCCCGATCACCGAGATCACGGGGATCGCGGCGTTGCGAAGCGCATGGCGGCGCAGCACGCGGGCCTCGGTGACGCCCTTGGCCCGCGCCGTGCGGATGTAGTCCTCGCCGAGCACTTCCAGCACGCTCGATCGCGTCGTGCGGGCGATGAGCGCGATGTAGATCACCGACAGCGTCAGCGTCGGCAGGATCAGCCGCGTGAGGAACGGTCCGACGCCGTCCGCGATCGAGGTGTAGCCCTGCACCGGCAGGAGCCGCAGGTTCATCGCGAAGCCGAAGATCAGCAGGTAGCCGAGCACGAAGACCGGCACCGAGAAGCCGGCCACCGACAGCGCCATCACGGCCCGGTCGATCCAGGTGTCGTGCCGCCACGCGGCGAGCACGCCGAGCGGCACCGCCACCAGCACCGCGAACAGGATGGTGGTGCAGGCGAGCGCGAGCGTCGGCTCGACCCGGTCGAGGATCAGCGCGGCCACCGGCTTGTTCGAGATGATCGAGGTGCCGAGGTCGCCGTGCAACAGCCGCCAGATCCAGGTGCCGAACTGCTCCAGCATCGGCTGGTCGAGGCCGAGGCGCGCGCGGATCTGCGCGATCTGCTCCGGGCTCGCGGCGTCGCCCGCCAGGATCGCGGCGGGGTCTCCCGGTGCCAGCCGCAGCAGCAGGAACACGATCACCGCGACGACGCCCATCACGGGGAGCGTGGCGGCGAGCCGGCCGGCGAGGAAGCGTCCCATGCGGGTCTCCGGGGTTTCAGGTCTTCCCTCTCTCCTCTGCGGGAGAGGGTGGGCTTCGCGTCAGCGAAGGTCGGGTGAGGGGAGCGACGGTACCGGATACGGCGCTCCCCTCACCCGACTTAGCTCGCGGGCCACCCTCCCCCGCAGAGGGGGGAGGGAGCTACTTCTTCTCGATGTTCCAGAACACCGGCGCGGGCGCCTCCAGGATGCCCGAGAGCTTGGGGCTGGCCGCCAGCGGCGAGCGGAACTGGCCGGTGGGGTAGTACATCCCGATCTTGTAGGCGCGCTCCTGCACCGCCTTGGCGATCTCGGTCTGCTTGCCCGGGTCGGTCTCGAGGGCGTAGGCGTCGCGCATCCGCTCGATCTCCTCGTCCTTGGCCCAGCCGAACCAGCCGCCGACCTTGCCCTTGCCGTTGACGCCGACATTGGCCACCGGGTTGAGCATGTCGGCGTTGACCCAGGTGGTGTGGAAGATGTTCCAGCCGCCCTGCGCCACCGGATCCTGCTTGGCGCGGCGCCCGACGAGCGTCTGCCAGTCCATCGATTGCAGGTCGATCACCATGCCGATCTTGCGCAAGGCCTGCGCCGCCACGGGGCCGAGCGGCGCGACGATGGCCAGATCCGTCGGCTGCATCATCACGATCGGCTTGCCGTCGTAGCCGCCCTCCTTGAGGAGCTGCTTGGCGCGGGCGAGGTCGAGCTTGGGCGCGCCGGCATCGGTGGCGTTCGGGGTCTTGCACACGAACAGCGCGAGGCACGGCACCTCGTAGTCCGGGTCGCCGATCTGCGCGTCGAGGTAGTCGGTCTGGTTCAGCGCCAGCAGCGCGGCCTCGCGGACCTTCTCGTTGTCGAAGGGCGGGTTGAGCCAGTTCATCCGCAGCATGCCCGACATGCCGAGCGTGTTGTAGTTGATGATCTGGATGCCCGGGCTGCCCTTGAGGACGGTGAGGAAGTCGTGCGGCGGCTGCTCGACGTAGTCGATCTCGCCGTTGATCAGCGCGTTCACCGCGGTCTGGTAGTCGGGGATGTTGATCCACTCGACGCGATCGACCTTCACCACCTTGGCCCCCGAGGTCCAGCTCGGCGGCTCTTTCCGCGGCACGTAGTCGGGGTTCTTCTCGTAGACGACCTTCAGCCCGGGCTGGAACTCGGCCTTGACGAACCGGAACGGCCCGGAGCCGATCTCGTCGGGCACGTTGCGGTCGGCCGGCGTCTCGGCGATGCGCTTGGGCATCATGAACGGCACGTTCGAGGACGGCTTGCCGAGCGAGGTGAGCACGAGGCCGTAGGGCTGCTTCAGCACCAGCTTGAACGTCCTGTCGTCCACCGCGTCCAGCGAGGCGGTGTACTGCATGAGCTTCTGGCCCATGCCGTCGCGCTGGCCCCAGCGCTGGATCGAGGCGATGCAATCCTCCGACTTGACCGGCGCGCCGTCGTGGAACTTCAGGCCGTCGCGCAGCGTGAAGGTGTAGGTGAGCGTGTCGTCGCTGACCTTGTAGTCCTGCACCATCTGCGGCTGGACGTGGAACTCGGCGTCCGTGGCAAACAGCGTGTCGTAGATCATGTAGCCGTGGTTGCGCGCGATGTAGGCGGTGGTGATGATCGGGTCGGTGATGCGCAGGCCCGAATGCATCACCGCGCGGATCGTGACGGGCTTGGCCTGGGCCAACGCCTCCGTGCCGCCAAGCGCCGCCAGCAGGGCGAGCGCCGCCGGCCACCCGTAACCCAGTCCCCTACGCATCGCTTCGCTCCCTGACGCCCGGCCGCCGCGGCCGATGAATGCATGATGCGGGCCGCGCGTCACGCGCGGGCCGCGCTCGTCCGGCCCGTTCCCGCTATTTGTACGGCGTGCAAAAACACACTTGAACGTCGTTCAAACTCGTGAGACCTTCCGGTCGTGGACGACAGACATGCCGTGGGAGACAGCGCATGCTCAACGTGTTTCGCATCCTGGCCCGGGGGGCCGCGGCCCGCGCGGGCGAGGACCTGTTCGATCGCAACGCCCTGCTGATCCTCGACCAGCAGATCCGCGAGACGCGGGCGGCGCTGGAGCGCAGCCGCCGGGCGCTCGCCGTCGCGATCGCCGGCGACCGGGCCGAGGCGCGCCGGATCGACGAGCTCGAAGCCCGGGCCCGCGACCTTGAGGCGCGCGCGATCGCCGCGCTCAAGGGCGGACGGGAGGATCTCGCCGGGGAAGCGGCCGAGGCGATCGCCGAGCTGGAGGCCGAGCGCGACGCCGTGCGCGCCGCCCGCGCGCGCTTTTCAGCCGAAGTCGCACGCATCCGCGGCGCCGTCGCCGACGCGACGCGGCGGCAGGCGGAGCTGGAACGGGGGCGCCGGGTCGCGGCCGCGACGGAGGCCGCGCGCCGCCTCGGCGCCCGCACCGCGCCGTGCGAGGCGGCGACCCTGCGCGAGGCCGAGGCCACCCTGGCGCGCCTGCGCACCCTGCACGCGGAGGCCGCCGACACGGAGGCCGCCCTGGACGAGGCCGCGCCCGGGATCGGCATCGCCGAGCGCCTGGAACGCGAGGGCTTCGGCCCGAGCACGCGCCCGAGCGGCGGGGCGGTGCTCGACCGGCTGCGCCGCGAGGCGGGCCTTGCCCAGCAGCCCTCCGCCTGAGACCCCACGCACCCCATCACCCCGCACCCGAGAGGACCCGTCATGACCAACGAAACCACACAGCATTCCGGCGCCTGGGTCAGCTTCACCTACGCCTCGTTCATCGGCTCGGCCGCGATGGTCGCGCTCGGCATCCTGTTCATGCCGGTCGACATCTGGATGAAGGGCTACTTCGCCATGGGCATGGTCATGCTCGTGCAGTCCTGCATCACCGCGACGAAGACGGTGCGCGACGTGCACGAGGCCCGGCGCATGGTGAACCGCATCGAGGACGCCAAGACCGAGCGCCTGCTCATGTCGGTCGGCAAGGAGTGATACGGTTGCCGGCTGATCGGTTTGGTTGCGCGCGCTCCCTCCCCCCTCCGCGGGGGGAGGGGGGCCTCGGCTCACGCGAGGGTCGGGTGAGGGGAGCGCCGTACCCGGACAACGCGCTCCCCTCTCCCGACTGAGCTCGCGGGCCACCCTCTCCCGCAGAGGGAAGAGGGAAGGGCGCGCGGATGACGGGATGCGATGCCCCAGAGCCGATCGACCGAAGATCGTCTCGGGCGTGGCGTGCGCCATCGCCTCCCGGCCGTGATCGCGTCCGAGCCCTGAGCAGGCTTGCGTCGGCAGGCCAACGCAACTCTGCTCAGCTTCTTGTTTCGTCGCAGGTTTTTGTCGGAAAACCGCGGGGCACTTTTCCGAAACCTGCTTAGGCGCCGTCTTCGCCAGGATACGCCTCGATGGGAATCATCCCGCCGGCCTCGTCGACCCTTCGCGCATCGGGCGCCGGCAGCGCGCCCTCGAAGAGATCCAACCGCTTCCAGGCCGGGAAGGGCTGCCGCCCCCGCGGGTCGGGAACGTGGGGCGACGGTGTAGAGCCGGCGTTCCTGTGGATGTAGCGGCCGCAATTCACGAAGATCTGGCTCGTCGTCACGCGGACGACGTAGTCTGCCCCGGGATACAGGCCGAGAAGGGCGTGATCGTTCGACAGCTCGGCGCGACCCTGGACGCGCAGGCGGTGCGGTCGCTCGAAGTCGATGAAGAGCAGGCCGACCTGGGCGCTCTCGGCGATGTTTCCGAGCGTCAGGAACATGCCGTTGCCGTCGTAGTTCGGGAACACCAGTTCGCTCGGACCGGTGACGCGGACGAACCCGGGCGCCCCCCCTTTGTAGGAGACCGTGGGCCGGCCCTGCCCGTCCACGGTGCTGATGAAGACCATCGATACGCCTTGGATGAAGTCCCGGTCCCGCGCCTCGAAGGCCGGGTGGGCGAGGTCCTCCAGCCGGTCCGCCAGCTTGCGCGTTCCGTGCTCGTCCTGGAAGTGCCTGTGGGTCGACCCGAAGAATGCGCTCATCGCCCCTTGCTCGATTCGTTGACGCCACGCCTTCACCGAACGGCCCGTCCGGCCGCAGAGCCGCTCGACGTTCCATCGCGACCAGGGTTTACCGGGTTGACGAGGACGCCGCTTCAATAAGCGACCGAGAAGCGTTGTCGATGATGCTGCGGGCGTTCGATCTCGTCGAGCATGGCGACCGCGTAGTCTTCGAGCGAGATGCGGCTCTCGCCGTCGCCGTCCGTCAGGAGTTGGTCTGCGCCGACACGATAGGTGCCGGTGCGCTCGCCCGGAGCGAGCATGGCGGCCGGGCTCACGAACGCCCAATCGAGTTCGGTCTCACCGCGCAGTTGATCCAGGAAGTCCGCGGTGCGCAGCGCGCCGTCCTTCCACGCGGCGGGGAAGTCGGGCTGGTCGACCAGACGCTGGCCGGGCGCGATCTCGAGGGTGCCTGCGCCCCCCACGACCAGCAGGCGCTCGACCCCGGACCGCTTGACCGCCGCGATGATCGACCCCGCGCCCGTGCCGCTCGCGTCCGCGCCCGGGTTGAACGCGCTGATCACCGCGTCGTGTCCCGCAACCAGCGCGGCCAGCTCCGCAGGCTTGGTCGCATCGCCCCGCGCCGCCCCGAGCTTCGGATGCGTCGGCAGCTTGTCCGGGTTGCGGACGATCGCCGTGACCGCGTGCCCGCGGTCGAGGCTTTCCGACAGGATCCGGGTTCCGACCAAGCCGGTCGCGCCGATGATGGCGATTCTCACGATAGCATCTCCTCGGTCGATGGCGCGGTGTGCGGGGCACTGTCCGGCCGGGGCACTTGGTCTCTGAGCGATTGGCCGTCGATCCCTTCCGCCGCGAGCGCGGTCGCGACCGAGGCCCGTTGGACAAGCCTTTGCGCGAAGCGCGCGTAGCTCGGGTAGGTTGTCGGCATGTCGAGGCCGACGCCGTTCCCCCAACGGTAGAAGACCAGCAGGAACGGATCGACCGCGGTGAAGCCGTCACCGGTCGCGTGTGGACCTGTGAGCCTGTGCTCGATGACCTCGAAACACTCCGAGATCGTTGTCCTGGCCCTGGCCTTGATGCTCTCGAAGACCCTCGGCTCGTCGGAGAAGCGCTGCGGCCGCCACAATCCTCCGAAACCCTGTCCGTGCAAGGTGCCGGACAGCCAGTTCATCCACTCGCAAACCCGCACGCGGTCGAGGGCGGTCCTGCCCATCAGGTGCCGCTCCGGAGCCAGGTTCGCGATGGCGGTGGCGATCGCCGGAACCTCCGTGATCACCGCGCCGTCCAGGGCGAGCACGGGCACGCGCCGCTTCGGGTTGAGCCGGGCGAAGTCGTCGGTCAGGTTCGCGCCCTTCGCGACCGATGTCTCGATCGCGTCGAAGGGGGCACGGATTTCATGGAGCAGGACGTGCGGCGCGAGCGAGCAGGCTCCCGGGGAATACCAAAGCCTGATCTCGGACACGGGAGGACCCCTTGGTCAAATAGGTAGACTGATCTACCTAATCATTGAAACCGCCCTGTCAACCGGAGGGGAGATGCAGCAGAACGATGATGGGTCCCGCGGGCCCGCCGGGCGCGACCGCCTGTTGGCGACCGCACGCCGGTTGTTCACGCGCCACGGTGCGTCCAACGTCGGCATCAACGACGTGACCGCCGCCGCCGGCGTCGCCCGGATGACGCTCTACAACAACTTCCCCTCCAAGGACGCGCTGACCGCGGCGGTGTACGACGAGATGGCGCGGGCGGCCCTGCAGGCGCTCGGCGCGATGGAACGGTCCGGGCGCTCGGACGAAGAGACCATCCTGGGCGTCTTCGACCACTTCGACAGGCGCGGACAGGACGCCGACGCGCGCGGCTGTCCCTTCATCCACGCGAGCCTTCAGGCGGCGGACGCATCAGGTCCCGTCTACGCGATCGTGCAGGCCTACAAGCGCGGCCTGCGCGAGCACGTCCTCCACCTGCTCGACGCAGGCCGCCCGAACCGCGCCGAACTCGCCGACCAGATCGTCCTGCTGCTCGACGGCGCGGTCACCGAGGCTTACCTGAGAGGCGTGGCGGACCCGATGACCGCGGCGAAGCGCGCGGCGGAAACGCTGCTGCGCGCGCGCCCATGATCGCGCGAGGATCGTGTCTCAGTTTAAATCCTGACCCGGCACGACCGACTGCTTCCGACCCGCTGCGGACATTCCAGCTAAATTTCAAACTGATACGGTTTTCGGTTGATCGGATCAGGAGCGTCGCTCAGGCCCTCTTCCCTCTCCCGGAGAGGGTGGCCCGCGAGCTAAGTCGGGAGAGGGGAGCGACGATACCGGATGCGGCGCACCCCTCTCCCGACCCTCGCTCACGCGAGGGCCACCCTCCCCCGCAGAAGGGGGAGGGAGCACGCAACCGAACCGATCAACCGTGAAACCGTATAACACCCGCGCGAGACGGCGCTTGGATCGCGCGGGACGGCGCTTGCCTGCGCGGGTTCGGATCGCGAACGGCTGGGCTCCACGACGCGC